>JAIFLR010000028.1 GCA_020048985.1 Halobacteriovorax sp.
CCTTGGATGCAATCCAACTTCATGGTGGCTACGGGTACTCAAGAGAGTTTCCTGTTGAGCGCATGATGAGAGATAACAAACTGAACGAAATTGGTGCTGGCACAAATGAAGTCATGATCATGATCATTGCTAAAAACCTCCTTTCTGATGCACTAAAAAATTAAAGAGACGCTGATGAACGATTTTCAAAAAGAACTTTGCGCTAACCTTAAAAAATTCTGCATGGACTCTGTTGAGCCCCACATGGAGCATGACGACAGTGAGGGCAAATTCCGTATGGAGATTTTTAGAGGGCTCGGTGAATACGGAGTAACAGGTGTCACGCTACCTGAAGAGCATGGTGGTGCTGGACTTTCTTATCTTGATTACAGCTACGTTCTGGAAGAAATTGCCAAGGCTTCTGTTCCTTACGCTGTCACAGTTTCAGTTTCATCCATGGTGCAATTTATTTTGAATGAATATGGTACCAAAGAACAAAAAGAAAAATATCTCCCGGCCCTTACAAGTGGCGAGGAAATTGGTGCTTTTGCACTATCTGAATCGCATGCGGGATCAGATGCAGCCTCGCTTAAAACCACGGCAAAAAAAGTCGATGGTGGTTATATGCTGAATGGTACCAAAATGTGGATCACCTCAGGTGGTATCGCCAAAACATATATTGTTATGGCCCGCACTGGTGGTGAGGGGGCCAAGGGAATTTCGGCTTTCATCGTACGCGATGGAGCTCCAGGTTTTACTTTTGGTAAGGCCGAAAAGAAAATGGGATGGAAAACTTCACCTACTCGCGAGTTAGTTTTTCAAAACTGTTTTGTCCCAACTGAAGACAGACTCCTTGAAGAAGGGAAAGGCTTTACTGTTGCGATGGGCGGGCTGGACAGAGGGCGTGTTGCCATTGCAGCGATTGGTGTGGGCTGTGCTCAGCGCGCTTTAGATGAAGCAGTGAAATACAGCTTAACGCGCGAACAATTCAAACAGCCTATTTTTGACTTTCAGGGACTTCAATTTATGTTGGCCGACATGGCGTTAGAGGTCATGAGTTCGAGACTGATGGTTTTATCTGCCGCTCAGTCCATTGACGATAATAAAGCGAACAGTAAACTCTGTTCGATGGCGAAACTAAAAGCGACTGATGCTGCCATGAAAGTAACAACGGATGCCGTTCAGGTTCTGGGTGGTGTGGGTTACACCGCTGAATATCCAGTTGAAAGATTCATGCGAGATGCAAAAGTGCTTCAAATCGTCGAAGGCACCAATCAAATTCAACGGGTGGTCATTGCCCGCCACTTAAAAAAAGAGTACGAAAATCATGCTTAACTGGAACATCCGATCTCATTTCCCTGCTACCACTACACCTAACTTTGAAGAGATATTTAAATCTTACCAGGAGACTTTGAACTCTCCTGACATTGGTTTTTTTCGTCTGCCTCAGAATAAAGAGCTCTTGAACGAAACCAAGAACGTTTACGAAAAGTTTAAGCATAAAAAATATTTCATTCATGTCGGTATCGGCGGCAGCGCACTTGGACCTGATATGTTTCTCAAAGCTTTGGGATCATCAAAGGGCGTGGAATTTATTTTTCTAAATAATATTGATCCTGATGATTTTCATCGTCAGCTTTCAAAGATAAAAATTTCAGAAGCACTGATCTACATTGTTTCGAAATCAGGAACAACGGCCGAAACTGTTGCGGCCATGAGCATCCTTGCCAACAAGCTCAATCAGGCCGGAATCAAGGAAGATCAGTACAAAAATTATTTTGTTTTCTGCACGGATCCGGTTAAAGGGGATCTTCGAAAAATTGGGAAAGAGTGGAATGTTGAAACACTATCGGTACCTTCAAACATTGGGGGACGCTTTTCGGTTCTGACTCCGGTTGGCTTTCTGCCCATGCTCTTTGCTGGCATTAACCCTGA
Organism: Halobacteriovorax sp.; assembly: GCA_020048985.1. GTDB lineage: Bacteria > Bdellovibrionota > Bacteriovoracia > Bacteriovoracales > Bacteriovoracaceae > Peredibacter. The sequence continues at coordinate 1,915 of JAIFLR010000028.1, forward strand.
AAAAGTTTTAAAAGGGGCCACGGAACTTCAAGCTAAATTATCCGGCAAAACTGAGTGCGTAGATTTTTTCAAACTCGCTTCGTGGCTCAAGGATCTTCACGACCAGGGGATTAGACAGACTGTGATGATGCCCTATTCTTCTTTACTTAAAGAATACTCCGCTTGGTTTGTCCAATTATGGGCGGAAAGTTTAGGCAAAGAAGGCAAAGGAATGACTCCAATTCCGGCCTATGGGGCAACTGACCAACATTCTCAGATGCAACTTTTTATGGAAGGTCCTGAAGATAAAACGATATTCCTGATTGAAGTCGAAAAATTCCAATATGATTTCGATTTAAAAAATTCGATTTCCGGTGAATCATTCAAAACTCTCTCCTCTTTCAAGCTGGGCACTTTAATGAAAGCCGAATTTGAGGGCACCCTTGCGGCACTGGGAGAAAATAAGCGGCACGTGGTTCATCTTAAGGTTCCGGCAGTTAACGAGGAAAGCCTTGGACAATTAGTCCTATTTTCGGAGTGCCTGACTGTTTTAATGGGGCAATTGCTTCGGGTTGACCCTTTTAACCAGCCAGGAGTAGAGGCAGGTAAAAAATATGCTTATGCTTGGCTAAAATCCCATTCTTAAATGCCGATAAGACTCTAAGTGCGTCTTGCTGAATATGGCCCAAAAGCTTACAATGAGACACATACAAATTAGAGCTGGATTTTTTTTGGAGAAGTCATGAGCGATGACAACAACGCAACGGTCGTCATAACAGATATTAGAAAAGCCCTTGCTGCTGCTGAGGATGAAGCCAAGCAGAAGCCTGCCTGTTTATTAGTAGTGGGTGGTGAACTAAACGGTTCTATTTTCAATTTAGTTCCTGGTGAAAATACTATTGGGCGCAATCCAGATTGCACGATCTCTTTGGACTTCCATGGTGTTTCTCGTAAACATTTCACAATTACAGTTAATGAAAATGACAATCAAGTAATCGTAACTGACCTTGGTTCAGCTAACGGAACGTACCTTAATAATCAAAAGCTAGAAACTCCTACCGTTTTGAAGCGTGCTGATATGATCAAGATTGGCGCCATTGGAATGAAGTTTCTTCCATCAGGTGATCCTGAAAGACTTACCTATGATAAGTTGCATGAAGAAGCTAATACTGACGGTTTAACTAAATGTTATAACAAAACTTATTTCAACAACTCTCTCGAGACTGAAGTCAAAAAATGTAAACTCACTGGGAAACCTCTGACTCTTATCATTTTCGACTTAGATCATTTTAAAAAACTAAATGATAATTATGGTCACGACGCCGGTGACTACGTTTTAAAAGAAAAGGCCCGTCTGATCCGTGATAACGGTATCAGACAAGGGGATGTATTCGCCCGTTATGGTGGTGAAGAGTTCTGTATCCTTCTTCCAAACACAAATCTTAAACAAGGTTTTGAAATCGCTGAACGTCTCAGAAAACTCGTTGAGAAGCATGAATTTATTTACGATGGTAAACGTCTTCCTGTTACTGCTTCAATTGGTGTTGCCGATTATCGCCAAGGCGTAAATAACGGTACTGACCTCTTTAAGCGTGCTGACCAGTCCGTTTATAAATCCAAGGAAGGCGGCCGAAATCAGGTCAATTTCTTCAAGGGATAAATGCTCTCCTCTCCACCGAAGATTGGATTACTCCCTGAGCACCTGATTGATCAAATCAAGGCCGGTGAAGTGATTGAACGGCCCGGTAACCTCATCAAAGAAATTCTTGAAAACTCAATTGATGCCGGATCAAAACGACTTGAGCTCACTTTAAAAAATAACGGTCTGGACCTCATTAATTTAAAAGATGATGGACATGGTATTTCCTCGTCTGATCTGCCCCTCGCCTTCTCTCGCCATGCCACTTCCAAAATTTCACGTTTTGAGGATCTCTACCGACTCCATTCGTTTGGATTCAGGGGCGAGGCGCTCGCTTCAATTTCGGCAATTTCTAAACTTCAATGCCAGACATTCAATGAATTAGAAAATGAGGGATCAGAGATCAGAATAGAAGGTGGGCTTACAACTTATCACGGCAAACGGGCCAAAAACGCAGGCCAGAGAGGGACTGAACTTAATATCCAGGATCTTTTTTTTAATACGCCAGTACGATTAAAATTTATTCAGTCTCAACAGTCTGAAAAAAACTTCCTTAAAAAAATTATTTTTTCATTTATCCTTGCCCATCCTGACGTCGAGTTTGTTATTAAGATGGATGAAGAAGAAAAAGAAATCTATCCTGCCCGGGAAACACTCCGGGAAAGACTTTGGGACATTATCCCTAAAAGTCGGGATCATATTCTTCATAGTGAGAAATCCTATGAGGATAATCAATTTGAGATCTTTCTTATTCCGGATAATTTTCGGTCGCCAATCAAGTTTCAATACCCCTACGTAAACAATCGTTTTGTCCTAGATAAACAATTACTAAGAGTTATCGGCAACGCACTTATAAGCAGTTTTGGAACAGATGATTTCAATTACGTAGCTTTTGTGAATTTGCCAACCGATCACATCGATGTCAACGTTCACCCTAACAAAACAATTATTAAACTATTTGAAACCTCTAAAGTACTGAGCTTAATAACCGGAACGATTAGAGAGCTTTCAAATACCAATAAAGCACCCCGGCCTGTGACGCCCTCTCAAAACTTGGGTGAACAGGAACTTTTAGAGAACTTTAATTCTTCTACCGCAACTTTGTCGCAGGAAAGACACGAATACAATATGGAGGGATTTTTTTCTCCCCATAAACTTCCGCTTGAAGCACAAAGTAACTTTATCTGGCTGGGAAACATCTTTCTCCATTCAGTTCAGGGAAGATGGGAAGCGATTTCTGCGACTAAACTTCTTACTCATTATATTCAAGAAAAAGTTAAGTCGACTCCTGAATTCATCATTCCCTTGCTGGTAAGTGAACCTTTTAAAATAAGTCCTGCTTCGCCAAAAGTCGCAGAACTTATTCAATACGGTTTTGAGTTAGAAAAACTTTCTAGCGACACGGTTGTACTGAGGGGCATTCCAGACTGGATGAATGGATTTCCCATTAAGGATATATTGGGCACGCTGCTTAGAAACGAAACTTTCGATAAACTCAGTATTGATCCCAGGGACTGGTCACAAAGTACCTGGGAAGAAATGCTGACGATGTTGGGGGTCAGCACCATTCGTGAGAAAAAAATAAGTCTCGATTTAAAACAGCTGCTCGAAGAAAAACTCAAATGAAAGTAATCGTTGTTTCAGGTCCAACAGCAACAGGAAAAACCGATATTAGTATCGAGCTGGCCCGGGAGTTTGGCGGGGAGATCGTTAATTTTGATTCGCTTCTGCTTTATAAAGAAATCAATATTGGAACGGCCAAACCGACGCCCAACGAGCAGGGAGAAATCCCCCATCATATGATAGATGTAGCGAGCATTTCTCACCCGATGAACGCTGCTGCTTACGCCAAAATGGCCTTGCCAATAATTAAGAAACTTCACGAAAAAAACAAACTGGTCTTTCTTACTGGAGGAAGTGGTTTTTATCTGCAGGCACTCGTAAAGGGAATGTATGAGTCACCCACAACTCCTCAGGAAATCTCTGAGCGTTCAGAGACGCTGTATTTAGAACAAGGAATTAAACCCTTTCTGGATATTTTAAAAACTGAAGACCCCGCTACATTTAGCCTCTATCACGAGAATGATCACTACCGCGTTCGCCGCGCAGTAGAGCATTTTTGGCATACTGGAAAACCACTTTCTGATGCGCGCGCTCGAAAAGATCAAGAAAATGAATTAAGGGAAGAATCTAATATTCACGGTTGGGATCTGCTTCACCTTCATCTGGATATGCCTAAAGAAGAGCACCTAGAGATCATCAGAAAGCGAACAATAAAAATGATGGATCTGGGACTTGTTGAAGAAGTGAGCGGGCTGCTTCAACAGGGCTTCTCGGGAATAGAAAAACCGTTGCAAAGTATCGGCTACAAAGAAGTGATTGATCTGCAAATGGGCCATTTAAAAAACCAAGACGAATGTGTGGAACGAATTATCATCTCCACCCGCCAGCTAGCAAAATCCCAAAGAACTTGGTTCAATCGAATTTCTGGAAAACACACCTTCCATCCCCTAGTTGATCGCCACGCCTTGCTGGAAACAGTACGTAATTTCGTCTAGTTAAATCACTCAATATTTTCCCGACTTCTCCGATAAGGTATGTATGAAGTTATCCTACTGGCCGAGTCTATGTGCCTTTCTTACCGTTTCCCTGTGGGCGCAAGTCACACCTACTATAGGTCAGACTTCCGGCGATGTGACCGATATTCTCACTAATAAAAGTCTGCAAACGAATGTCGAAGTCGCCAAAGAAACTTCGAAGCTAGAAGATTTACTCAGTACCAATGACTGCCCTTCAGAAATTGACACCCATGAAAGTTGCCAGGGTTTTGCGAAGTCCCTTGTTCCCCAAGGATATAAAGACAAAGGCTGGAAGACTCTTTTAGAAATTAAGTACCAACCTGTTGAGGCCAGAGGCAGACGATCAATCGCTGCTTCTAACTATAGAGAGCTTAATTTTTCTCAATATCGAAATGCGGCAAGCGATCCTGCCAGCGACCTTATCACAAGTGCAGATCTTGAAGCGGAAACTAAACAGATTCAGGATTGGTATAAATCTACATATGGAATGCCTCTTGATACTTTTGATGTCCGCACTCAACTGATCATTGATCAGTTAACAGACCCCGCTTTTACCAAAAATGATGCCGACATGATGAATAAAATTAAAAATTATTCGTCATCCATGAACGACCAAGAATTTGCCCGTTTTGTTTCTACAATAGCAGGCTATGTTGATTATAACGATGAGCGAGCAGCCTTTGAGCAAACCCCTGAAGGTGGCCAGGGCATCGTCACTCCTTTTCAACAAATGATGGGAACTAAAGCGGGAGTCTGTGGTGATGTCCATAGCATGGCGGCCAAAATTGCTGAACAGCGTGGATGGGAAGCCTTCACTGTTGGTTATGCTCTCGAGGGTATGCAGCACGTAGTAACTGCGATGGTGAACCCAAAAGACCCAAATAAACTCATGGTTGTTAACTACGGTCGCTATGAAGAACAAACACTGAATGACGGAAACTCAATCACTCCTACTCCTTCCATGCCAGGCTGGGAAGAGATTGGAACTCAGATGAGAATTTTCAAGAATGATAAAACAGGCGACGGTTTGGGTAAGATGCAACAAATTGCAACTGTCCCAACCGCACTTGGTAGTTTCATGACTGATCTGTTTAAAAAAGAACATCAAATTTCAAAAGCGATGCCCAGCAACCAAAATTTCCGAAGTGAACGAGTTGGAGGGCAGACCACAAAGAATGTGACCAATGTCAAAAATGATGGAAATAAAATCACTGACAAATTCATCACTGACGGGCTCATTATTTATGAAGGCCAAACTGACAATGCTCAGATCTACGGAGTGGCCGTCGCCCATGATGTCTATAAAGATATTTACCGCTGGGACCCCGACCAGGGAAAATGTGTTCTCAAAAAAAATAAATACTTTTCCGTCGGTCTGGCAGGATCGTTGGTTGATCTTCCTCAAGCTGGATTTGAAAATACTTTCTATGCTTATTTAAATATGAAAGGTGGTCAAATTTTTCATGTTTATCAGACTGAACATTTTCAATTCAAAGGTCTGATCGGATACGAGTTCGATGCTTTTGTAGCAGGGTATGATCAAGGCTTTCTCACCGGTGACGGAAATTTTGCGACTCTTCTGGGAGTGGTTGCAGATTACAACAAAAAAGGTACTTCTGTTCACTTGGGAATGACTTACGAAACCAATATTGCCCTTCGTAACCAAAACCTTATGACTGACTTTAGCTCCATTCCAAAAAACATTAATCCGCTAGCTTTTAATGCGGTTTCAGTTGATGCCAACGTAACCCACAAAATAAATTCGAACAATTCTTTAGTAAGTAACAACAATCTCACCATGACAAGAGTCGGGGGACGTGTCTTTCTTTCTACAGGAATAATTCACAACAACACCACCATCATGGCTTCTTATCAAGGTGGAGTGAAACCCATTCCCATTGGTAATACCCTTCAGAACGTAAACTTACTCCAAAACTTTAATAATATGGATGGATTTCGATTAAGTGCATCTCAGAATTTTTCAAACAAGAAAGGGAATTTTTCTGGGACTGTTTCAGGTTACGGGGGCATCAGTACATCGACTGTAAAACCCATGCCCAATTTCGGCGCTTCATTGAAAGTAAACATCGGCGGCCAAAAGCGTAAGCCTTCAGGCCGCCGATAGGAAATCTATGGATCAGGTGTAATTGAAAAATTTTCGGTAACAGGAAGTCTTGGCATCGTTTGCTTCGGAAACTCCCCTGTCAAAGAATTTAAAAAAGCCACAATATCTGCTACCTGACCATCATTCAGATCAGCATCTAATTGCGTTTTCGCCATTACGCGAACTGCTTCATCAAGCGTTTTAACCTTTCCATTATGAAAATAGGGTGCAGTTAAAGCAACATTTCTCCATGTCGGAACACGCCAGTGATTTTTGTCTTCGACCTTTTTAGTGACTTCATAACGACCGAGGTCAGCAGTGATGTCATACATTTTATCGAACTTTGAGCCAGGAATCTGAGGGAATGGCTGGTAGTTTCCTTCACCCATTTTCAAACCTTCTCCTGCAAAAATTTCTCCCGAGTGGCAAGAAGTGCAGCCGATCTCTTCAACTAATTTCATACCTCTGATTTGCTGAGGGTTAAGAGCTTTCTTATTTCCCTTCATGTATTTATCGAAAGGAGCGTTTGGAGTAATCAATGTTCTCTCAAAAGTAGCAATTGCTTTGGCAAGATTATCGGTATTCACTGGATTTTTATCTTTCGGGAAAGCTTTTTTAAAGGCAGCAACATATCCAGGGATCTGATTAATTCGACCAATTACGATGTCATGATGAGGCATGCCCATCTCAATCGGATTAGTGATAGGTCCCTTCGCCTGATCTTCTAGGGAAGCTGCGCGACCATCCCAGAATTGAACGGTATGGAAGGCCGAATTCCAAACTGTAGGTGAACCTCTTCCCCCACGCTGACCACGGACTCCAGCACCAACTGCTCGCCCATCGGCACCATCGGCCATAACGTTGTGACAGCTATTACATGAAATAGTCCCGTCAATCGACAGACGTGGTTCAAAATAGAGCATCTTACCCAGCTCAATTTTCTGAGGAGTCATTGGGTTGTCTGCAGGAACCGGAACTTTATTGGGAAGTGGTTTCATTGCCCAGGCACTTACACTCATAAAAGAGGCAAGAACCAACAGGCTTTTTCTTAGATGCATTTGGCCTCCAGGTCAGTTAAAATTTAATTATATATGATTCAAGCACACGATAAACTAAAAGTTATAGTCATCTCAGATGGTACCGGAGAAACAGCGTCGGCCATTACCCGTGCCGCCATGGCCCAATTCCAGGACAAAGAGATATTTTTCACTCGCTACAAAAACATTCGTAGTCGCGAGCAGATTGATGCCATATTCCAAGAGGCTGCCATTCATCATGATATCGTAGTGTATACCATTGTCTCAGTTGAATTGCGCGCCTACATCGCGGACCTATCTAAGCGTGACCACGTACGCTCAGTAGATGTCATGGGTCCCCTCTTAACCACATTTTCAAATTTCTTTGAATCTGAGCCTGACTACCAGCCAGGTATTCTTCATGCCGTAAATGATCAATATTTTAAGCGGGTGGCAGCGATTGAATTTACACTGAACCACGATGATGGACGCAACATTAGTTCATTGGATGAAGCCGATGTGGTCCTGGTAGGAATTTCAAGAACCTCAAAGACTCCCCTGTCTATGTATCTTTCCCTTGAAGGAATAAAAGTCGTAAATGTTCCTATTGTTATGGGCGTAGATGTCCCAGAGAAGCTATTTCAGATTGATCAAAGAAAGATATTTGGTTTGACCATTGATTCAGATGCTCTTTTCCAAATCCGCAAGAATAGACTTTCTCGTCTGGGACTTGCCAAAGACGAAGGCAACTATGCAGATATTGCAAAAGTAACTGAAGAAATTGAATGGGCGAATAGAATTTTTGCAGAAAATAAACGCTGGCCGATATTTAATGTCACTGGCAAAGCACTTGAAGAAACAGCTGCCGAAATTATCAAGCTCCTTAATATGAGAAAAGTAAACCGCTTTAAACAATCAAAGCGGTTCGATCCCAATGAAGAGAAAGAATAATTATTCTAGAAAATGTTTTTTGTTCTCTTCGATTTGAAATTCAACTTTCTTCTCAGTCCCAAGAATTGGGTTAACGATCTTGGCCTGATAAGATCCTTCGGGAACCTGCAGATCTTTAAATGGAAGATCTCGTTCAATTAACTGACCACTCTCTTCGTAGACCAATTTTGAACCAGCAGTATAGTTCAGCGATGTTGTTAATAAACCAGTTCGTGCACGCTCAAGTTCCGGCACATTGATCACAGATGAATTGTTATCTTTAGTGAGAGTCACAGCACTTGTATAAGGCTGGAATCCTGCTCTTTTCACCGTCACGACAACTTCTTTATTCAACCCTACTTTAAGTGATGATCCGACATAATCAACTTTTGAACCATCAACGAAAACTTCCATTGAGACATCTACACCACTCAGTACTATTTTTCCTACTTCTTCGGCAACATGTGCAACTTGTGCAGGTTCACCATTCTGAACTCTTTTCGTGGTTGGAACCGACGAGATTGAGCGTGCAGCATCTTCACCGTGGATCATCTTGTGAAGATTGATACCAATAATTCCTTCAACCATTTCTGGCTGGAGGTAAGCGACTGCAGCAAGTGAAGCTGCTATAATAAGGATTATAATTGGTGAAGATGAAGATCCGTTGTCAGCATCCTGAATTTGTTTTCTGGAAACAACCCGACTACTCGTTCTTTCTTTCTCACCTTTCTTAGTGCCAGGCACTGAAGAGTTAATTCTGGTATTTTTAGAAGCAACCTCTCCCTTGGCGGGAGTAGCCGTGCGACCAACCTTACGAGTGCCAGTTTTTTCAGACCCCTTTAATTCAATCTCGATCCCCGAGGTCTGGCTGTCGGCTTCGCCAAGATCAATTTCACGAACTCTGATTCTTTCTTCGGCCTGAACCTTGATACCAACATCTTTTTTCGAAATCTTTCCTGTCTTACTTTCTTCTCGTTTCATTTCCTCAATATAGGCATTGGTATCAATTTTCCCATATTCAACAAATTTATCTCTGTCGCTGGCGATTTCCGTCTGGAACAAATCTTCAGCAAAAGTATTCAAGTCAGAGGCATTAAAATCAGGATATTGAGCGTATAAAAAACGCACGAGTGCACGGTTCAACTGATCAAGATTGTCATAGCGATTAGCACGATCTTTCGATAGGGCCTTCATTACAATCGCATCAAGCTCTTTGGGAACCGACGGATTGATTTGTGATGGAGGTACAATTTTGCAGGCCTGAATTTGTTTCAACACGGCAAGATCATTGCTCGCCTGAAAAAGCTTACGAGAACACAAAAGTTCCCACAAGGTAATCCCTACTGCAAACTCATCATAACGAGCATCCAGTTCAAGACCATCCAGATATTCTGGAGCAAGGTAAGACAACTTACCTTTAATCGTACCAGCTTGAGTGGCTTCAGAATTGGTATTGGCCTTTGCAATACCGAAATCAATCACCTTAACCGCACCATCATACGTAAGCATAATATTGTGAGGTGAAATATCACGGTGAACGATGTTATATGGCTTACCAGTCAATTTATCTGTGAATGTGTGCGCGTAGTGAAGACCAAGACACACCTGAGAAATGATGTAGCAAGAAATCTCAACCGGAAAAACAACTTTTTTCTCTTTAAGACGATCTAGATACTGCTTTAAGTTAGCACCATGGATGTACTCCATAGCAGTATAAAGCTGACCATTAGTTTTACCATAGTCATAAACTTGCATGATGTTTGGATGAAGCATACCAAAAGTAATGTTCAACTCATCCTGAAACATACGGACAAAAGCTTCATCATTTGAAAATTGAGGCTGAACCATCTTAACAGCAACCATCTTATTCGCCTGCTCACCCAAATAGCGAGCACGACAAATTTTGGCCATTCCCCCGTCTACCAGGTGATCCAAGATAAGATACTTTCCGAATCGTTGAAATTTTTTGCTTTCGCTCATAGTGCCTCAAGTACCTATCGGTCACTAAGGGTAATTCTTAAGTACATTTGTTCGATAACTGAATTTTTTAGACAAAAAACGTTTAAATATTAAAGCTTTATCTCTAAATGTCTGAAACTTGGAAAGTTGATTGCAAGATTTGAGGTGCCCAACCGAGTTGGGGCCCGTTTGCAGTAGCCCATAAATTTATAGCCAACGGTTCGCCAATCGGATGCAGCCGGGTGATTTCGTAAAAAGGACGCAAAGTTAGTTATAACGACGTCATCATATCCATTGAGCTTCATTTGTTCGCGAAAATTAACATGAGATATTTTAGAGGGGTCAGCACTGTAAGTGACAGTGACCAGGAGCTTCTCGCACTTAGTAAAATATTCTTTTTCAGTAGCAGAAAACCAATTAGAAAATGGTGAAGCGGGGTCAGCATGGTAAAACATGGCATCATAATAAAGAGTCATACCATGGTACCAGCTCATGCGCTTAAAAGTGAGCACATCCTGCCAGCTCTCCTTCTGATAAATACCACCGCGAAAATCTACTTTACCCGTTGTTGTTTGATTATAAGTTTTATAACCAGCACAGCCTGCTAATCCTAGCAAAATTAACAGTAGGATTCTCATGCGTGCTCCTTCAAAGTCTTTTCTATCCACTTCTTCATTGTTTCAAATATTTCAAAACGGTCAACTTCATTCCATAATTCATGATTGTGCCCTGGATAATGGATCGTTTGAGTCAGCTTCTTTTCGATTCCATGAGCGAAGAGTGTGGTACTTTCGGGATCCACAACTTTATCTTCTCCGGCAATTAAAAATAGGCTCGGAATCCTTAGATAATAAGAAAGTCCGCGTATACGATTGCTCGCCTCAACCACTTCTTTGGCCATCCTGACAGTTATAAAACGTGGGATCAAAGTATCACTATCAAAATCATTAGCACGTTCAGGATCACGAGTTAAATCTTTTCCAGTGTAGATAATAGGCAAATGGAGTTTGCCAGAAAACATGTCTAATTTATTCAAAATGGCTTCAGATGATGGGCCAAGGGCCATTCTTGGTCTTATGCAAGGGCTGGAGAGAACCATTCCGTGAACTGGAAACTTCCATCCATAGGACGTGTCCAGAATGCGGGTAAGGGCAATCAGTCCCCCCATACTATGAGCAAGTATAATTGATTTAGTGTCTGGCGTATTTATGATCTGAGTAAACTCACCTACGAGGTTCATATCATCTACGTAAACTTTAAAACCTGGAACATACACTCTAGCTCCACCACTGCGTCCGTGTCCGATGTGATCCCAGCTGGTAATTGCTACATCTTGTCCAAAGTTCCGTAGAACAAAATTTATCAAATCAATATGTCGTGCGGAGTACTCAAGAGCACCATGGACCAAAAGAAAGTGTATTTTGGGTCTAAGGGATCCGTATTGTCGGATAAATACTTGAGACTCTCCGTCACTGGAGAGAAGCGAATGGTCCCGGGGCTGAAATTGATTTAAAGCGGGTCTTGCCATTAATTTTCTTCAACGTATTTTTCTATCGCTCGCTTAGCTTCATCGTTCAGTCCTTCAAATCTGAA
>JAIFLR010000016.1 GCA_020048985.1 Halobacteriovorax sp.
CTGATATAAATTTCAGGATTTTAACTAAAGAGTAAATCAATCTGAACCGATATTAATCAAAGAGGACTAATCCCATCGGGAAACATGAATGTTAGCTTCACTTATACTTACTGCTTCTTTGTTTATACTAGTTGGCTGTGACCAAGGGTTTATTTCGGTAATAGGTACTAGTCTAACTACGGCCTCTCTAGAGGTGTCATACATTCCAATTGCCGGTACCTACGACCTGCCTTTGACAGCAACACCAACCATCACAACTGATACGCCCATCACTAATTGTATCATCGCCCCCGCACTCCCGGCAGGACTGAGTATTCACCCCATAACCTGTGTGATTAGCGGCACTCCTGAAGAAGCACTGGATTCAACAACATATACGATTACCGCTACGAATTCCACAGGCACCACCACTGCGAGTGTCGATGTCTCCATTCCTTCTCTTCCATTAATTACGAGTTGGAAAACAGATAACGGTGGCAATGTTCTGAACGTTGATAACGTAACAATCACGCTCCCCCTGAATCCCGCCTGTACCTATAACTTCACTGTGGATTGGGGAGATGCTACTCCAGTACAAACTATTACAACTTGGAATGATGCAGATAAGAACCACACTTATGGCGCTAGTGGGACATATGATGTCACTCTCAATGGGACCATTGGCTGTTTTAATTTTGACCATGATACTGACGGACTTTTTGATGGCGATGCTTCAAAGTTTGTGGATGTTAAGCAGTGGGGAACGAATAGATGGAGCACGATGTTTAGGATGTTTTCTAATGCCGATAGACTCACCGGATTCACTGCAACTGATCGTCCCAACTTAACAAACGTCACCGAAATGAATCGGATGTTCTTGAACGCGTCTCTCTTCAACGGAAATATCGGGCACTGGAATGTTTCACGAATAACTGTTATGGAAAATATGTTTAGTGGTGCCTTCGCTTTTAATAGAGACATCGGAAACTGGGATGTTTCAAGTGTAACCAACATGACAAGTATGTTTTACTTCGCCAGCGCTTTTAACCAAGACATTGGTGGCTGGGATGTTTCAAGCGTAACAAGCATGAACGTCATGTTTCAACGTGCATTCGCCTTTAATCAAGACATCAGTGGCTGGAATGTTTCATCAGTGAATAATATGGCTGGCATGTTTGGAAATGCCTCCGCCTTTAACCAAGACATCAGAAACTGGAATGTTTCATCTGTCACAAATATGACTGGCATGTTTGAAGCAGCTACTTCTTTTAATCAAAATATCAGCATATGGAATGTTTCAAATGTGACGGCCATGGATTCCATGTTTTATTTCGCTTTCGCATTTGGCCAAGACCTCAGTGGATGGAATGTTAGTTCAGTTCTAAGTCACATCGATTTTGAAACAGGCAGTGCTCTGACTGCTCCTCAACTTCCCATATTCTAATCATCGTAGTTGTGAATTAATTCATTTTTGAATAAATAAGTTATTCTCTGTTGATTTCACGCATTACCAGACAAAATACTCTTGATAAAAATTTTACGGAGACTAATCCAATGAATAAGTTCTCAGTGGAGAAATTCGACCGCACCCAATTTGATATTGGTGGAATAATTCGAACCATAAGAAAACACTCTGGCCTAAGCCAAGTGGAAATGAGCAACAGGCTCAATGTCAATCAACCCACTTTCTCTAAGATTGAGAGAGGACTTATATCAACCAGTACCGAGAACTGGCTAACTTTCGCCTATTGTATGCAGTTAAATTTCGATGCTCCACTTTCTGGAGTCATCGATTTTGGTATCCCAAATGATTTCAATTCGCTCCCAAATTCCTTTAGTGGAATATACTTCCCCTCACGATTTCAAGAGGAAAGAACTCTATCCACACGCTTGCTATTTCCCCTTCTCGACTACATAAAACTCAGTGGATATGGCAAGGCCATGCTTGATTTTTATAAGAAAAATAAAGTTGATCCAGATTATCTAAAAATCATGCACCATAGTACAAACCTCGTTTTTGTGACTGAACTTTTGGACACACTTACCCCATTAGGATTTAAGTTCAATCCGGAGAATTTTATCCGCTCTCCAAGAACGAGATACCTCTTTGAAGAAAGAGGACTCAGGAGCTGTGCCAAGGGGCGCAACTTGCTCAAAAATTCTTATCTCGAATGTCTTTTCAATTATCAGTTAGATGAAATCAATAACAAGAAGAGGCAGTTTAAAATTAGCCTAAGCCGCACTGTTGACAGAAAAAATGCCGCAGCTTTGTCTCTGGTGCTAGATGTGGTTGAGGCCCTTTTAAAAGAATATATAGACATGATTCCTGGGGCAAGCTCAGTGGCCAGGTTTCAAAGAGATAAATCAGGGATAAGCATCGAACTCGTAGCCCAGAGCTAACAATATTTCTAGGGAGCTCCAAGAATTTCTTCAGGAGTTAAATAGATTCTTCTCTTGCGAGCAAGCTCTTTGGGAGTGAGCCATTGATAAACCCAATCGCGGTAACCAGCGAGCCCAGTATGGAGTCCCTTTTCAAGAACCTTTCTATCTGTCTGCCTTTCATAAGCGATCTTAACCTTCATTGATGCCGAGTAAACGATACCATGCTTGATAAGTTTGGCGCTCGACCACCCGATGTAATCTTTAACATGCTCTAGCTCGTGAACCAATATTGCCACTAGAGCATCTTCACTTGGAGGACATTCCAGAAGTTTCAAGTTGAGCTGGATAAAATATTGTCTTTTAATATTTGGCTGGGCCTGGAGAAAGTAAGCATCAGAGCGAAATGTAGAAACACCAATGTTCACTTTTCTGAGTTCAGGAAAGTACTGATCCTTTGAACTTTGGACCAGAGTCTTGAAATGATCTAGGGACATAGCAGGCAGACACTGCTCATGAGAAGCGGCCAGGGCAGACGTAGAAAATAGAATCAAAAGAATGAATCGTGACATCAAATTAACCTCTTCAATTCTCTCTATTATGAGGCCAATCTATGCTCTGTGACATGAGGGAGGTAATGATTACAGACTGTGCTAAATCCCTATCACCAATTCCGTCTGACTCTGCCAAGTGACCTGCTCTTCACATGTGATATGCCATTTGGTCTCACCAGTTTCAATGATATCTTCTGAGGTAAAACAAGGGACATTCACTCGAATTGTTTGAGCCAAATATTCAGTTTCATCAACCAGAATCCGCCACATAAGAGATTGGTCGCCTTCCATATACTTGGTGTTAAATCTCATTTTAATCGAAGCCATAAATGAGTTCTACCTATAATAAAACTGGTTGTTACGATGTGTAAGTCATTGCAATCACTTACTTCATTCCGTCACAAAGCAGTAATTTAGCGGTATTTGGGTAAAAGCTCGTCCATGGCCAGCTAGGTTCTGGTACAGACGAGCTACTTTCAAGATACACTTTAAAATTGCGGTCTCATCAATTTTTTACACAAACAACTGGAAAGAATTCTTTTTGATTAATTGAAACATATCCATCAAAGATAGTGTCAGTTGGAACCGATGCAATTTTGACTTCTGTAAAGAAGCTTGCCTTATATATCAGGACGCCAGGCGCTCGGCCACCATCATAGATATACGTTTTATATATAAAGGAAATGATATCCCCTTTGCCTGAATGGTAATTGACGTCTACTGCGTTCTGACCCATGACTTGAATAAAATTTTTAATTGATGGTTCTGCTCTCCCAGCGCCTCTTACTTTCGAACGAGTAAAATGAAAATCAAATATCTCCTCCTCATTTACACAATTAAACCTAAAAATTTCAGGATCAGGAATCCCGGCCCATACATTTTGAATTCCTAAAACAAACAGCATAACAAATAGAATTTTCATAGAGTCCCCTTTTTTGGTAACGCCAATGTAATCCCCTTGGTTATTTTAGTAAAATTAATTGATTTAATAACAGTATTAGATTATCTAAAAGACATGAAATTAGCATCTAACCATCTCGAGGCCTTTTACAGCGTTGCCAGACACCTGAGTTTCTCCAAGGGAGCTGAAGCCATTCATGTGACCCAATCTGCCGTTTCACAGAGAATTTCGGCACTTGAAGAACACTTAGGAACTTCACTTCTGATTCGCGATCGAGCGAACCTCAAACTTACTCCTGCTGGGGAAAAACTCCTTCGATTCTGCCAATATCAAGAACAGCATGAGAATGAATTGCTTTCTGAACTCAAAGTCACAGATTCAAAATCTCAGTCGCTGGGGGGAGAAATTAGAATTGGTGGATTTTCTTCAATTGCTCGCTCGAATATTGTTCCAGCGCTGGCGCCACTTCTTCAAAAGCATTCGGAGTTAGGTTTCACACTTGTAACCAAAGAACTGAATGATTTATTACCTATATTAAAAAATGGAGAGGTTGATTATCTCGTCTCCAATCAAGATCCCGAGCGTCAAGATATTGAAGCAATCTATCTGGGCATTGAAGAGAATGTACTTGTTGAATCCAAGCGCTTTCAAAACTCATTAAACTGCCTCGATCATGATGCCAATGATGTAACGACAGGCAGCTATTTTAAAGTCAGTAAGAAAGATACTAAGAATTTTCAACGTAGATATGTGGATGATGTTTATGGCCTCATCGACGGTGTTAAACATGGTCTTGGACGTGCAGTTCTTCCCAAACATTTAATAAGAAATGAGAAGGACTTCAGAATTCTCCGTCCAGACGTTATTTTAAAAATTCCGATGTATTTATTGTTTTACAAGCAACCTTATTACAGCAAACTGCATGCGCTTGTGGTTAAAGACCTTCAGCACTACTTTCAACAACAATTCACTCCTCATACAAAGTGAGAAAACTCTAAGCATTAAAGGTATTGCTATGTAATGTTCCACCATGAATGGTTGAGAGTCGTGAGAATCCGATAAATGCATATAAGTGTAAAAATTGGTTGCTTCGGCGTGATCTAAGTTACTGCAATTACTTGCATTTGTTTCTCACACAGTTATAATCCAGTAGTTTTTCGGTGTAAATGAGCTCGTCTATGACCATTTAGGTTCCGGTACCGACGAGGTACAACCAGAAAGTCTTTTAGCAATTAAAGAAAGTCTACTCGAATCCAGTAACCATCTTCAGGATTGTCTGGTCCAGTTTTCATGGCCCCTTCCAGTGTCAAAGTTTTGGGTTTCAAATCAAAAGACAAGCTTCTTGAAAAGATATCATAAAAATATCCAGGCTTTTTATTCTTAACTACAAAAGCATGAAATCTATGCTCCTGGGCAATTTGTAGTTTCCAATTTCGAATCCATAGAGCAGGGACAACTTGAATTTCGGCTTCATCTCCATTTAATTTAACTTTGCATGTAGAGACTTCCGAGGCATTTGGTTTAAGACAATAAAAAGCTTCATCCTCACGTCCCTGAACATTAAACCAATTTAAACTTTTAATGGAAGTACACACTTCAAACTCTATATTCTTGCCTTTAATCCATTCAAATCTGGATACGGAAACTTTTACTTTATAGTTGCCTGCCGAAGAAAATGGCTTGGTATTCTTGCAGTCAAAGGCATAACTTTCATTGGTAATAATCAGTGCACATAAGGCAATATAATATTTCACTTCGGTTTCTTAGTGAGTGTTTTTTTTGCAAACTTGTCAAAATCACTATTCGGTTCGGTGGCTTCAATCAGCCGTTGATTCGCTTCGTGTTTTTTAAATTCTTTTTCAGCGTGATCCATGGCCATCTGGTGAGATATTTTTCCAGCATGTGTAAGAATATTTTTTTCATTGAATTGAAGGAAGCCATCTAGCTTTTTTATCCAGTCGGCCATGTGCATCTGTTTTCGACTCAAGGCTTGGTCTTCCGCGTAATCTAAATACATAGTAACCACGCGGTTCAACGCTTGAAGCTCTTCCTCTTTCAGATAATTTTTTGCAATAGCCACATCAGATTTACGAACTGGCCCATCAGGCGAATTCTTCCAATTGGTAAGACCCATGTTCTTTTTTGTAGCATCAGCGCGAGACTTAATCACTTCAGCGATTTCAGCCCGGCCATCGTAATCAATGCTGGTCGCATAAATATCAGTGATTTTTTGATAGAAGCGTCGCTCAGAAGCACGAATGTCTCGGATACGAAGTACCAGCTCATCAAAGTAATCCTGCCCGATGGATTTACCTTCTTTGAGCCTTTCATCGTCCAAGACAAAGCCCTTAACCAGTAATTCCTGCAATTGAGCAGTTGCCCATTGACGGAACTGGGTACCGCGGGAACTTCTCACTCGGTAGCCAACGGCAAGGATGGCTTCCAGATTGAAGTGATCTATAGTGCGGGTAACCTCACGTTTCCCCTCAGTTTGAACTATCCGGAAAATCCGGATAGTTGCTTCCGGTACTAGTTCGTTCTCATCATAGATATTAACAATATGCTCATTGATGGTTTTTACGGAAACTTGATAAAGTTCGGCCATCGCTTTCTGTGAAAGCCAGACATTCTTTTCCTCAAACCGCACTTGAACTTTGGTGTGCCCGTCCATTGATTGGAAGAGAATCATTTCGCCATGCGGTTGGATTTTTAAAGCCTTTTTTGAGGCAGTTTTTTTATTTTTGACTTTCATTTGTACTTAAACTTTAACATTTCATTTGCATGGGTATAAAGCAATTTCTCCCAATATTTAATCTTTAATGGTTTATGCAATATGGTATAGTTTTATATGGCTTTATTCTTTTTATTCTTTATAACATCTTTTTTGTGGGCTTCAGAGCCACCCTGTTCCGAATTCGAATTTCTTGTGCGAGCACATGAAGTTCAAGCCTATCAAAGAAAGGATGGAACCCAAGTCTCTTCAGCTTCTAAAGGAGATTTTTGTCGCGAATATTTTATTGGTACAAAGAGTTGGGTTAAAGGATTTAGAGATTCACCACTTCAACACTGGCCTTATCCGGAAAAATTTAAAAAATGGACTAAACTCGAAAAAGAAATAATATTGAAGATTATTTCGAATTGGCCTGATATTTATCAAAACTGGAAAGGGGCCGTAATTAATCGTGCCGAAAAATCAATTTTTAAAGATAATCCAGGTGCCTCACTTCCCAAAGCAAATGCGATCATCTTATATGACAATTTCTTCAAACAAAAAAATCGTGAAGCGATCCTTGCTCACGAATTAGCTAATATTCATATGCTTCAGCTAAACCCAGCCAAAATGAAGGCCATTCTCCAACTATCAGGCTGGGATATAAGCTCTACACTAAAGCCAAAATGGACAGGAGAAGCCTCACCTTTAAAAGAAGATTCAAAAGTAAATCCTGGAGAGGATTTATCCAATCATATCGAAGATTACTTATACTCACCCAAAGACTTAATAAGAACGCGACCTCAAATTTATACCCTGCTGAGGGATTTGCTGGGCCCAGACTTTAAACTCAAGGACCAAAAATGAAACTTCTCTTTTTTCTTATACTCATTACTTCATGTAGTACTTTTAGCATAAATGATTATTCTCAAACTATTCCTCAAATTCAAAAATGTTGGAAGAAACAGGATGTTGCATGTATTGAGCAATATTTTGGAAAACCTCAGGAACGCACAAAAATGTCTATGATTTACTCTTCGGATGAAAATCCCACTCTAAAAGTTTTTCTAAATGATCAGAAAATTGTCAGCATTTTCTATTGGATTCTAGACCCAAAGTATGCAAATTCAACAAGCATCAAAAACCTTCTACATTCTGACGATTGGAAAATAGAAAAAATACCAGAAACAAATCCGCATGTTGTGAATCTTGCAGAAGCAAACTTCAGCAAAAAACTAGGGTCATCTTTTCTTACATACGAGCTTGATTCCGAAAAAAAGGTTCGAATCATTTATTGGGGTGGGGATTATATGAAGATGGAATTCTAATTCTTCTTGGTAACGTGATTGCCTTGCCATCTGGATGCTTGAGACTCAATAATGAGATGAATCTGGGCCTTACGAACTTGAAAAAGATCCAAGGAAGATTTCCAGAGGCTACTGCGAGTACGGCCAAGGTTGCTGCGATTTCGGTTAATGATTTCATAAAAATATCCCACTTTTATTTAAGCCCACCCTCGAACGAAGAGTTTTCCTTCCTAGAGTGGGCCGGTTAATCCGCTTGAAATTTTGATTTTGGGGTCTGTACTACCGGCATTTTTGGTAGCACTGAAAGAGAGAAAACTCTGTGACGTTTAAAGAAAAGTAGCACAATTGGTAGCCACACAGGTGTCTTTTGTGTGAGTTCCAGTTACCTTCGAGAAGTGAGAAAACTTGAACGATTAATCACGTTTCCTGTGTGTTTTTCGTTGTTTGCTTAATGTTTTGATGATTTGTTTTTTGAAACCGAAAAAGAGCTTTCGAGGCTCTTTTCTTATACCGAAAATTGGTTGCGGGAGCAGGATTTGAACCTACGACCTTCGGGTTATGAGCCCGACGAGCTACCAGACTGCTCCATCCCGCGATTGAAAGAAGTAAACTGTTGGAAATTAAAGAATTTATACGCCGCCCTCCGTGCCCTGTAAAGCCTAAAATACCCCAATTCTTTTACTCCAGCATAAATAGCTAAATTTCCATAAAAATGGCCCGATAAAGACCTTGTGACTGCTTAAAAAGGGACGAAACCATGCAAGACTTGAGATCAAACGGCAAAGAGCTTCTAATCAAATTTAATGTTGAGGAACTTACTCCAACTCAAGTACGCCTCCTGAAAAGTGTCACAAGCCTTCTTACGAACGTTCTTTCTTCGGATGATGAGAGTGAGTATTTCGATATGAGTGCAGAGCTGATGAAAAAGGTTGCCGAGACCATCAAGCACGCCGACTTTGCCAACCAGAACAAGAAGATGGCCTACGGTGATCAGGCAGTGGAATTTGCTATCGATTTTTTAAATGAGTCTCTGGATCAAACCAAGATCCAGAATATGGATAATTAAAAGATCACATTCCAGATTAGTGGAATGACTTCGATGCCGATCAGAAGGATGACAATCATTTCCATCATCTGGTTTCGGCTCTCGTTAACTTCAGAGTGAAGAAGCTTCGAAACTTCGGCCAGATTTCCTAATTTTTCATTAATTGATTTAGTCCAATCATCAAATCTAAAACGCTTCGAAGAAGCTCGAAAGATTTGCGCCAGATAAAAATCCCCCACGACCTTAAAAGAGTTCTCTACGTTCTCAACAATCTCAGAAATCTCAAGGTACATCTGCCCCGCCTCTTCAGCGAATCGGGCATACTGCTTAGAAAAAATCCCCTTATTGCGGCCCACGACATTGTTGTAGAGCTTGTTAAGTCTCTCGTCCAAAAGATCATCGTAGTATCTCATCTCGAGCAATTGGTTGAGGGCAAACTCAATAACCAGAGGCACGTCCATGGAGCCACTTGGCTCAATGACCAGAGCTGAGTTCCAGTCAACTACGACCAGATCATCGCGGGAATACTGGTAAGTGTTTTCCAGGGTGATTTTTTTGATACTGTCAGAGAGATTTTCATTGGATTCGGCCAGGATCAGCGCCGCCACATCAATCTCTTCATTAAGAGTTGATAATGGACCTTTCAGTCCGTCAAATTCCTGAATGAAATAAGTCACGAAATCTTCATTCATCGACCAATCATTATTGGTGGCCGGAATAGCGTACTTAATGTCGTCTTGAAATTCTTTGGCCTTGATTTTAGCGATCTCGTCCAGGGCAGTATCGTTTTCCATCCAGCTGGCTATCTTGATCAGCTCAGGCCAGGTGGTTCCTTCAAAAATGGGGATTTGAAAACATAGTGAAACAGTACCAAAGTGCCAAACCTTGGCCACCAATTCACACGTCTGGACGATGTCCATGATCTTAACGTCGATGGCACCCAGTTGAACTGACACGGGTGACTTCGAAATGATCAAGGACATGTTATGTTTGCGATCAAGCTTGAAGCGCTCTTTGAGTTTTTTATCTTCAAAGAGGGCCTCTACTTTCTCTAGGTCAATCTCTGAACCGATGTCGAAGACACGGTAAACAAGGATTTTCCCTTTCTTAACCTTTATTTCCATAAGAAGACCTGGTTTTAGCTGGTTTTTTCATTGTGCGGGCAAAATTTACGGCTTTTTCCTGAGCAGCAGCATCAGCTTGTTTTATCGCCTCTTCCTCTGCATTTCTCATCTTCACTTCTTTAATCGACTGAATAGTTTCATAGTAGTTTTCCTTACGGAAAGTTTGAAACTTTCTATCATCAGCAGGACGAGCAGTTTTAGAAACAATCTTGGCGACTTTCGCAACGTTCAGAGTTTTCTTAGCTGAAATAAATGTACGTTTAGCAAACTTGCTTCCGTCATCATTAAGACCAAGCGCCTTCTGAAGTTCTTTACGAGTCGTGAACATATACTGGCCAGGAGGAAGACCTTGAATATTCAATCCTTCAATCGCTACACGACGAAGTTTATCTACAGTTAATTCAACTGCATCACAAATTTTTCTGATCTCTCGGTTTTTTCCTTCATTCAGACGGAATTCAAGCCAAGTTTTATTTGGAAGCTGCTCAATCACGCGAACAGATTTTGGTTTAAGTAGACCGTCTTCAGTCATTACCCCACGCTTGATTTTTGCGAGGATTCCTTCGTTAACGTGACCAAATACTTTTACTTCGTAAACTTTTTCTACTTCATACTTAGGGTGCATGATCATGTTAGCAAGATCACCATCATTAGTAAGAATCAAAAGACCTTCAGAAAGATAATCAAGACGACCAACAGGGAAGATTCTCTGTTTAACACCGTAGATAAGTTCCATCACAGTTGGTCTTCCTTCAGGATCAGAAAGAGTTGTCATGTAAGCACGAGGCTTGTTCATTACGATATAAACTTTATCAACCGCTAAAAGCTCAAGAGTGTTTCCATCAACTTGAATAACGTCGGTGTGAGGATTAACTTTTGTTCCAAGCTCAGTGATCACTCTTCCATTTACTTCTACGCGACCATCAAGGATGTAGCCCTCGGCCTTACGGCGAGAAGTCACTCCACAGTCAGCGATAACTTTTTGTAAACGGACAGTAATGTCTTGATTAGACGTAGTCATGAACGCTCCAATCTGCCTCCCGGCAGTTCTAAGGTTTTATAGGGCGACGAGATTTAAGTCTCGTCGCTCGTTTCGATTTGTTCTTCAGATACTTCGTTTAGGAACGATAGGTCAAGATCAAAGTCTTTTCCTTTCATAATGGCCAGGTCCACTGATAGATCTAAGTTATTGATTTCACCATCAACATGTAAATTCAACTCGCCTTCTTCCAGTTTGGTGCCAGTCAATTGCTCAAAGGCCAGGTCCAGAGCTTTCTCCAGTTCCTGAGCTTCCATCATAAGATTTTGGGCTTCTTGTTCTTCTACTTCAGCAATCTCTGCGGCCCTGAGGTCTTCAAATTCCTGGTCAACTTCCGGAGCATTAAAGATGACTCCTTCTTGATCAAGATCGACAACCTTAGGCTCAACCACATTCATCAGTGTCTCAGAATTCATCGCCATTAAGTTTTGTTTTAATGAAGAATCACGGTTCACAAAATCTTCCAGAATATCAAAAGCAGATTTACGAACAGTCGTTTCGCCGTCCATCTTTCTCTTCTCTTCAGATTTTAGACTAGAAGTGAAAATCGTATCAGAAGCAATCAGCTGAATATTGGCCGAAAGTTGATCCAACTCTTCGAATTCATCCATGCCAAATTTCTTCTCATCGTTACGGAAAACAACTGATTTAATATCTGCAATTGTGCCGATGGTATTTTTAGTCGCCATCTCTTCCAGCTCATATTCAGGAGGAAGAGCAGAGATATCTGCAAGGTTGAAAACTTCAAGGAATTCTTCGGTCGTAGCAAAAAGTGACGGACGACCAAGCTCCTCAGAGCGGCCGGCCATTTTCACCAGACGCTTATCCATAAGGGCGCGGATAATATGACTTGAATCTACGCCACGAATTTTTTCCACATCATTTTTGGAAACCGGCTGTTTGTAGGCAATGATCGCCAAAACTTCCAGCGCCGTCGGAGTCAAAACAAGTGAGTTGAGTTTAAAGAGGTTTTGGACAAATTTTGAATAAGTCGCTTTAGTACGGAATTGGTATCCTTCCGCCACTTCGACCAAACGAATACCGTGGAACTTGTCCTCGTATCCACCCTGAAGTCTGACGAGGGATTCATGCACCACTCTCAGAGGGAGTTCAACATCAATCTGGGCCTTGATTTTCTGGATCGAAATAGGGCGATCAGACATAAAAATAATGGTTTCAATCGCGCCACAGAGAGTATCTAAATTAAGACCAGTGCGGGCCATCCACAACATGTCTTCTTGTTCTTTTTCGTCAAAGTGACTCACTTCAAATGAGAAGTCTTCTGCTGCTACTTCTACTTCGGTTTCAACAGCTTCAGCTTCTTCTTTTGAAAGATCCCATTCGTAATTGATGTCGGTCGTAGTAATCATGACACTTCCTTATTGGATAGGAGCTTCTGCTGCAGCAGAAGCTTCATCTTTAGTCTCACCTTCAGGGTCAAAACCATTTGCGGATTCAGGATCGAAGGAATCTAAACTCTCCTTGACCTCAATGTAAATGGAGCCCTTGTCCTCATTTTGAAAGACTTGTAACTTTTTCAGACGAGCAAGCTCTAAAAGCGAGATAAACGTAATAACTTTATCAATAATTCCTGTTTCATTTTCATCAAGGAGGGCCGTGAACTGAACGGTCTCACCTTCTTTAAGGAGCGTCTTAAGGCGGATCAACTTCTCTTTAATTGAAAGTCGGTCACGCTTAACGACGGCATATTTTTTCTTCTCACGACGGATAAGGTCCATCATCGTTTCAGTTAATTGCTGAAGATCAATGGGCGTAAGAATAGAATTCTCAATCGCCTTGCGGTCAATCTTAGGGTGAACAAAAATCTCATGCCCTTTTTTCGGAAGTCCCCACAGTCTTTGGCCTAAACGCTGAAAGCGCTCAAGCTCTTCAAGACGAGAGATCAAATCCCCGCGCGTCTGGATCTCAAGACCCATTTCTCCCGCTGTGAGATTGACGACAGCTTCTTGTGTCTCATCAGCAGCTGCTTCTGATTTTAAGAAAAGCAGCGTAGCCGCCATATAGAGATACTCACCGGCCAAATCGAAATTAAGATCCTGCATTTTCTGAAGGTAATCTAGGTACTGATTGGTGATGGTATTGAGTTCCAGTTCCTTGATATTCATTTCATCTTTTTGGACTAGATGAAGAAGCAGGGCCAGGGGACCATCAAAACGATCTACTTTAACTAAAATTTCATTCTCAGTCATAAATCCCTTAAGTTAATCCGCCAAACAAACCAACAAAACTAAACATCAGATAATTGGCCAGCATTTGGGCCGGGGCCAATAAATAACCCAATGTGTGGATGCCTAAAAAACTGAGAACCATCACCCCAATAAAAATCATAGGAGTGTAACGGGCAAGACCCTCATACTTGTAGAGGGCAGGGCCTTTCAGGAATGAAGAAATCATCTTTGATCCATCCAAAGGTGGCAATGGAACTAAGTTAAAAAAAGCTAAAATGAAGTTTATGAAAACAGAATATCTAAGCATCTGAATGGAAATTGAATAGTATTCCCAACTAGTGGATGTTTTAGTGGCAACGATCCCAAGTAAAGCCGCAGATAATGTTCCCAAAATAAGGTTAGATAATGGTCCTGCAAAGCTGACCCAAAAAATTCCTTTACGTACATTTTTGAAATTTCTAATTTCAATCGGAACGGGACGGGCCCAACCGATCATGGCAAAACCAGTGAAAGCTGCCAGCACCGGAAAGAATATTGTGCCCCATGGATCATAGTGAGCAGCAGGATTAAGGGTCATACGCCCCTCATTTTTGGCTGTCGCATCACCGAATTTATTCGCCATCCAAGCATGGGCCGCTTCATGGACGACTATCGCCAATAAAAAACCGGGCAAAGACTGGGCTATGTTGAATACGATGGAACTTAAATCACTCATGTCTCATTCATATCAAAACCACCAGTATGACGCAATTTATAAGTTGAGTTCTGCAGTCGGTTACGCAAAGCAAACCCCTTAAAAATGCAACCTACTTTTTGGACAATCTTGATCAGGTGGCACATAATCATTTCATGAACCAAAAGACCAAGAAAGCTCAAGTTCTTTTAGCGGCAATTGACCAAGCTAGTCAAAACTTCCAATTCTTGCTGCTCCAGACAAATGAGCAGCGTGGAAAATTCTGGCAGAACGTGACCGGCAAGATCGAAGGCGATGAAACATTTGAAGAAGGTGGACTCAGAGAAGCGATCGAAGAAACTCAGCTTAAAGTTGAGACGATCATCGATATCGTTGATCTAGGACTCAATTATGAATTCACCGACCAGCGCGGACGCAAGGTTCATGAAAAAAGTTTTCTCATTATTTGTGATCAAAAATGGGATATTAAAATTGATCCCAAAGAGCATGTAAATTTTAAATGGATAAAACAAGATGATGTTGAAGAAGGAATTGTAAAATTTCGCTCAAATCTTGAAACGCTTGAAAAAGCTAAACTGATTCTCAGGCACTGGGGAGTTTAATGTTTTTTTTACTCCTTTCATTGAGTGCTTTTGCCAGCGATGAATTGGACTTAAGTGCGATCGAAGCTCTTGAAAAGGAACTTCCCTCGACTGAGTATTCAGGCCGCACAGATGAAATTGAGCAAAGGCGCTCTCTCACGCGGTATACTCACCCCTATAAAAAGACCTCTATCAAATCAATTCTGGCCAGTGGCACAGAACATGGTCATGTCAAAGCCGGCCGCTATCTTATCCGCATTGAGGACAACAAGGCAGTGGAATTAACTGAGCCTTTTTATGGAAAGTTTTTCAAACTGCAAGATGACTTAGGTTTTAAATACGTTCAGAGCAATGATGGAAGCTGCGTCTACAAGTTAAAAACTGAGTTTTTCAACAGCATCGAAAAAGAGATGGAACTCTATGTTCCTCCCCTCAAATACACTCCGGCCCCGACCAATATTGTTCGCGCTGAATATGATAAAAAGCTAATCCTGCTACCCGAAGCGACACTTTTGGTGGGCATGGTACAGGGCAGTTACATGAAGGATTTATTTAACGACGATACCGCAAGCAGTGGTGTCAGTAACCAATATGGATTTCATGTGGCCGTTGACTGGAATATTCCGCTCAAAGCAGGCCTCGTTTTTCATTATGAAAAATCCTCTTATGATCTCAGAGGCGGAGGAAATGTTTATTACTCATGTCCTTCGTTGGGACCGCAATTTAAAACCAAAGATCTTGATTTTTGGGGAGCACCGATAAGATTCCAAACCCAATTCAGGGTCAGTCCTTTCGCTCGGGCCAGTGCCGAAACGACTCAAGGAAATGTGGACTTTAAATTTAATTCCGCCGATCTTTTAGTTGGTGCCGAACATCCGATAAAAAACAGAATGGGAGAATTTGTTCTAGGACTTTATTTCCAGTCGCAGTGGTTAAACATCAAAGACCAACCTGAAATTGTGAGTATTAATGCTTCAAATGAGACGAATAAAAGTTTTGGGCTTTCTTTCGCACAGGTGTTTGAATGAAAATCTTTTTTATCACCTTTATTTGTCTCGTCTCAAACGCCTATGCTTTAGATGCTGTTGTAACTGTTTTGGAAACTCCACTTTTACAACACCGAAGCTATAATGCGAAGGTTGTTCAGTACCTAAGAAAGGGTGACGTCATTAAAGTGCATCCTTCCCTGAACAATAATACCGAATTTGATCACCTCGCTCCCTCTCCTGAGAAACTGGCAAAATTAAAAAAAGAGCTGAATGAATCTCCTGAATGGAATCAGGATCCATTATTTAAAGGCATCGTGACGGATGCGACGATTGAAGACGAATTTATTCCAACACTGGACCGTCAGGGAAATACTGTTTATGTCATCCGTGATCACTTTTATTTATATTTCACGGACCGAAAAGAGTTTGATCAAACGACCTTAAAAAAAGATCCTACTGATTACCGCCTGGAAGAACCATTGCCGAAATCATATCCGCTCTACTCCCTCAGCGGCTACCGAGGCCAAGTCACTTTGGGAATAACCCAGCCCTACTATGAGAGTTATCCCTACCCTTCAAATGTGAAGAACAAGGGTTATACCAGTCCCATCGATCTGAATATGAGTTACCTGCGCAAAACGCCGGATGATAAGTATGACCGCTTCTTTTTTGGAGGGACTTTTAATCTTCGGACTTTTACCAACACCTATACGCTCTTCAACGGTGTAAGTTCCAAAGAACAAGGGATCAAGCTGGGAATCGGGCCATATATTACCTTCGATGCCTACAAGGGTGTTGAGAATCGCCTGAATCTTTATGGCAGTATAAATGTTAACTTTTTTAATCAACTAAATGTCGCACAAGAAAAGGACGGCATTGAAGAGCAAAGAAACTACCGCACCATCACCCTTTCACCCCGAATAGGCGTTCAATATCACCGCAAACATATCCTAGAAGACGTAGATTTCGTCCTAGGCACCTCCATCGAAATGGAACCGGCAACAACGTTCCAGTCAACATCTGCCGCTAACCAAGAGACTTGGTGGGTCAGTGGGGGCAGTGATAAATTTAAGACAAGAACGACATTTACGTTGGGCGGCTACCTGGGCTTTCAATCGGCCTACTGATTTAGTCAAAATACTGTAAAACTTTTTTTCAGTATTTAAAAAAAATGACTAAAGTTCATACACCGCCTTCCGAAGAGTTGATCAAATGGACTTACAGGATGTGAGTCTTGATCTTAGAAAACCATGGAGGGTTTAAATGACAACTTCGAACACTACAAATTCAAACAACAACTCAAAGAAAACTGCTGATCAAGTAAAAGATGTGCTTTTCCAGAAAATTGGAAATACTTGGTTCATTTTCTCAGAAGTGAACAGCGAAATTGTTTACTCTGTGATGCCACAAGGCATGGATCCAAAATCTACTAAACTAGAACTCTACAATATTATCGAAGAGCATATGGCGAAGGTTGCCTCGAGCAAGCGTCGTAGCCCTGAAGCTTCAGTTGCCTAATGGCAGCTCCAAAGATCAAACCCTCTGATTTAGCGAAGCTATTTCCCGAAGGTGAGACCTCTACCCTCCATCAAAAGAAACTCATTGAGGCACTACGCCAGCGCCTCAATGAAAAGCTTCAAGATCCAAGGATGGCCAAGAAGGCTGCCCTGATACTGGAGTCTTGGATCAATCAAAAACGTAAGTAAATTCTTTTTCCAAATCATTCAATTAACAGTAGAATCTCCTCACTATTACAAAGAGAGAGATTATGAAAATTCCATTTATTGATATTCTTCGTTACGAAAAAAACTTCTGTGAAACAGTCACTGAAAAAACGGCAGCACTTCTCAAAAATGGTCACTTCATTGGTGGACCAGTGATTGCTGAGTTTGATAACAGCATCAAGGCTTACACTCAGACTCAATTCGCACTCGGCTGTGCCAACGGAACTGACGCCATTCAAGTTGCTCTTAGAGCTGCAGGTGTTGAAAAAAATGATAAAGTTATTATTCCTGACATGACTTTTTGGGCAACTTTTGAGGCCGTGGTTAACGTAGGTGCAGTTCCCTACACTTTGGATGTTTCCAAGGAAACTCTCCACGTCACAGCTCATGGTATGAAAGAAGCCATTGAAAAATTTAATCCTAAAGCCGCTATCATCGTTCACCTCTATGGTTGGGCAGTTCCTGAAACAGTTGAGATCAGAAAACTGTGTAAAGAAAAAGGCGTCATCTTGATTGAAGACTGTGCTCAGGCAGTAGGAGTCAAAATCAATGGTGAGAGTCTTTTCACGAACGCTTATGTAGCAACCACAAGTTATTACCCAGCTAAAGTGCTTGGTGCAAGCGGTGATGCTGGTGGAATTTTTACAACTGACGCAAACGTGGCAGCTGTCGCTCAAAAACTTCTCAACCACGGCCGCACAAGCCACTACGAGCACGGTTATATTGGCTGGAATTCTCGTATTGGCGCTTACGAAGCTAACTTCATGGTTGAAGCATTAAAACACCTTGATGCTCGTCTTGATAGCCGCAGAAATGTTTGTAAGCAGTACCGTGAAAAAATTAAAAATCCACAGTTAAAATTTCTTGGCCCTGCTTCTCACGTCGCAGAGAACGGATATCTTTCTGTCGCTCTCATGACACCAGAATCAAGACCTGCTTTCATTGAGTATTTAAAGGCCAATGACATTGGTTACGGCACAGTTTATCCAGGTGCTATGAGTGAGCAGCCAGGAGCGAAAGGCCACTTGGGTGGAAAAATTTCTCATGGTCACGCTGACTGGATTGCTAAATCAGTCATCAATCTTCCCTGTTTTGCTTATATGACCCAAGCTGAAATCGATTACGTTGTAGAAACAGTTAATCAGTATAAATAATTCTTCCCCGAGAGACTGATTAATTTAATCAGTCTCTCTTTTTTTCTCAAGCACTTATCTTTCCCTCTCAAATTAACAAATAATTCTTAACAATAAATATCCAGTTTAAGGCATTTTTTTCCTCATGTTTCCTTAAGGCAAACCGAAATGCTAGGTCAACAACGACTTCTTCATAGTGAGGAAGTCAAAATTAACAAAGGGCATGGTTGCCCGATGATGGGATCTGAACACCCCATTTGCAAGCACGGAGGTTTTATGGTTTTTAACGGAGGATAGGATTATGGGTTTCAGAATTAACACAAACGTGGCATCTCTACAGGCGCAGAGTTCGTTGAACAAAGTGAACAAGGAATCTCAAGAGAGTTTCGCAAAGCTAAGTTCAGGTACAAGAATTTCAAAAGCCGCAGATGATGCTGCAGGATTAGCGATCTCAGAAAAATTAAAAGCTGAGATTCGGTCAACTCATCAAGCGAACCGAAATGCGAATGATGGTATCTCGATGGTGCAAGTAGCAGAAGGTGGATTGAACGAGACGTCTAGTATTCTAGTACGTATGCGTGAACTCTCTATCCAATCAGCTTCAGATACTGTCGGTGATGTTGAAAGAGGTATGTCCAACATGGAATATCAGCAGTTGAAACAAGAAATGGACCGTATTTCGAAAGTGACAGAATACAATGGTACAAAACTTCTTGATGGATCTGGTGAGAGAAAAGAATTCCAAATTGGAACTGGTGCGGATGAATTTGAAGATCGCATCGGTTTTGATCCAGGACAACTGAATTCAAGTATTGGCGAAATGGGTGTTGAAGGTATCGATGTTTCAACTAAGGAAGGCGCTCAAGAGAGTTTAGCTTCTTTGGATGGCGCGATTGAAAAAGTATCAGGTCAGAGAGCGGTTCTCGGAGCAATCCAAAACCGACTGACTTCTACTTCGAACAACTTGCAAGTATCTGCAGAGAATATGAGCGCAGCCAATAGCCGAATCCGCGATGTGGATTATGCTGAAGAGACGGCCAAACAGGCACGTAACCAAATCTTGACCGCAGCAGGTACTTCGGTACTCGCCCAGGCCAACATGAGTGGTCAAAGTGCTCTGAAATTGATCGGTTAAGAATTTCTGAGAAAATGACTCAAGGCTCTCTCCTCTGGAGAGGGCCTTTTTTGTTTTACTG
The DNA here is from genome assembly GCA_020048985.1 of Halobacteriovorax sp. Taxonomy (GTDB): domain Bacteria; phylum Bdellovibrionota; class Bacteriovoracia; order Bacteriovoracales; family Bacteriovoracaceae; genus Peredibacter. The sequence goes on from JAIFLR010000016.1 coordinate 19,545, forward strand.
CCCCGTGTTTTTTTGCTACTGATCACTCACCATGACAACACCAAATGCTAAAAAAACAATCGACGATAACCACGCGTATCGCCAGGACTTTAAGTACACCCACGATAATCCTTATCATGACAAGCTCGCCGGCTTTGATCATTTCGTTTTAAGAGATGAAGAAGCGGAAACCAACGTCGGTAAGTGGAACGAGCATATTTTCAAAAATGACCTTCCGGTAGAAATCGAAATTGGCACGGGCTACGGCGAGTTCATGATTGAATACTGCCAGAAAAATCCGACCGTAAATTTTATCGGCCTTGATCACCGCTTTAAGCGCAGTTTCGCTCTGGCCAAGAAGCTCGACAAAATTGATGTTAAAAACTTTCGTTATCTTCGTGCGCGCGGTGAGCGACTTGAGTTCATGTTTAATGAATCTGAGGTCCAATCAGTTTTTTATTTTTTCCCTGATCCGTGGCCAAAAAACCGCCACAATAAAAAAAGACTTTTTCAAAAACCATTTTTGAACGCATGTCACAAAGTTTTAAAACCGGGTGGCACACTTTTTATTAAAACTGATCACGATGGCTATTTTGACTGGATGCTAGATCACCTTAAAGAAGAAAAAAGATTTGAGGTCCTCTTGCAATCTCGTGACCTTAGGAAAGAATACCCTGAACATTTCCTCTCGCAATTTACCACGAAATTTGAAAAGATCTTTTTATCCCAGGGTACTTTAATTAAATCTATCGTTTTGAAAAATATCAAAGGTTGAAATGGCCTTCGAACAGCTGAAAGATAGGATCAGAGAAACTCCGATCTCATCCATAATCAGTCATTACATGCCGTTAAATAAGAAGGGCGCCAGTTTGGTGGGCCTTTGTCCGTTTCATCCTGATTCCAAACCATCCATGAACGTGAGCGATGCCAAGGGCATGTTTAAGTGCTTCGCTTGTGGTGCCGGTGGAGACGCCATTACTTTTGTTAAAGACTTCACCAAAGTTGAATTTGTTGATGCTCTCAAAGATATTGCAGGAAAACTCGGTCTTCCTTTCGAAGAGTACCAAAAAGAAAAAAAGAAAAATCCGCGTTTAGAAATGGCGTTCAGAGTGCTTAATGCTTCCGTAAAACTTTATAAGAAGTTTTCAGAGCAAGGACCCGAGTACTACTCGGCTTTCATTGAGAGAAGAAAATTAAATCCAGACTCAATTGAAAAATTTCAAATTGGTTACGCCCCGGGAAATAATTCTCTGATGAAATATCTCGAGAGTGTTCCTGAGACGGATCGCGATTTTGCCCAGCAAACAGCGATGGATCTGGGTTTGGTCAAATATAATGAAGCCCGCGACAGCTATTATGATTTCTACCGCGACCGAGTGATGTTTCCTATTCACGATCACAGCGGACAAATTCGAGGTTACAGTTCACGAGCGGTGCTACCTGACCAGAATCCCAAATATTTAAACTCAGGCGAATCATTTGCTTTTGATAAAGGGGCCATCCTCTTTGGTTATTTCTTCGGAAAAAATCTCATTCGCCAATCAGATCAAGTCATCATTGTTGAAGGCAACATGGACGTGATCATGATGCATCAGTTTGGCTTTCTTAATACGGTTGGCACCATGGGAACCGCTCTTTCGGATCAATCCATTCGCCTCTTGGCCAACATGACCAAGAATGTATTTCTAGGCATGGATTCAGACGCCGCCGGAAAAAAAGCCATGAAGAAAATTAATGCTGATTTTATGAATTTGGGGATTCTGCCTAAGTTCTTAAGCTTTGAGCCGGCAAAAGATCCGGATGAATTTCTGCTTTTGGAAGGGCGACTAGCGCTGATTGAAAGACAGGAGAAGGCCCCGATCCTCCTCGATGTGCTCATTTCTGAGCTCATTCCGGAGAAGATCCCAGAAAATCTTGAAGTAAAACTTAAAACCCTGCAGTGCGTTTTTGAATTATTAGCTCCCCTCAAAGAACACCTCGCGGCTTCAGAGCGCGCAGTAAACGTGGCCAAGACTCTTGGTCTTAAATCTGACTCGGCAACCATTTTGCAAGACTACCGTGAGTACTTAAGTCACCAGAAAATGAAGACATATCCAACACATGAGAAGCCCAAAATTATTAGCGCCGAAGAAGAGATTGAGCGAGAGGAACAAAAACAAACTGAGGAGAGAGAAAATCCAGTGCAAGAATCGGGCCCACTGAGCAAGTCAGAAAAGGTCTTTCTCCGGGAAATTGTCTGTCATCCCGAGTTCTTGACGCATCCAAACAGGGATGAATTTCTTGCCTATATTGGACACAATGAGGTAAAAAGACTGTTTCAATGGCTCGTTAAAATTTATTTTGAAATCGACGAAGCCGAATACGTCCCGATTGTTCAGGATGAACTCCAGGCCGGTGGTTATGCTAAAGAAATTAAGGACATCGCTACAGATGCTCTTTATAACTACGGCAACAAGTATAACGATAAAGTCATTCAGCAAATGTTGAAGGACTACAAAGTGATGTTGAAAAGAGATCAGCTTAAAAATAAGCGTAAAGCTTTAGTTGATCGACAAAAAACCTCTCACACCCAAAATGAAGTTGATCACCTCATGGTTGAGATCTCGAATTTAGATAGAGAGATCCACAATCTGAAAAATACGGTGTCCTAGATCCAGGAGATACTATGTCAGTCGTTGTTGCATTTTTAAACTCACGGGAATTTTCCCGTCTCGTTATGAAAGGAAAAGATCAGACGTATCTTACTCCTGAAGAAATTAACGACGCGATTCCTGCAAACATTGTCGATCCTAATTCAATTGACCAGATCATGGAAAAAATTGAAGAAGCTCGCATTCAGGTTAAAACTCCTGAAGTTGACGAGGAAGAAGCAGAAAAAGCTAGTACCGAAGTAGCTGAAGATCCACTTACTCATGATGAAGAAGCTGAGTTACGTGCCTCTACCAGTGACCCTGTTAAACTATATCTTAAGAAAATGGGTTCTGTTGCCCTTCTCACTCGTGAAGGCGAAGTAAAAATCGCTAAAGAGATTGAAGAAGGCGAAAAAGAAATCGTTCTTTCATGTCTTAAGTCTAAACACGCTCTTGAAGAGATTGTTAAACTTAAGAATAGAGTGATTCAGGCAGAAGAGCAGAACGAATTCGTTAAGGATCTCGTTCGTGGTCTAGATGATGAATCAGCTGAAAAAGAAATTCATGAAACTCGTGACAGAATTTATGCTGTTACTGATCACGTGAAAGATCTCCTTAATCTCATCGTTAATGAAGATGGGACTCTTAAGAAGATGGAAAACACTGAACAGAACATCATGAATAAAGTGGGCACTGAGCTAGTAGATCTTACCTTTAACCGTAAGATCATTAACTCTTTCACTGAACCAGTGAAAAGTTACTACCTCCAGTTCCGCGAACTCTATGAGCAACAAGAGCGTATCTATAAGTTCTTAGAAACAGCGAATGATGATGAATATAAGGTTCTTTATGACCGTTTGATGGAAGATGACGGCTACAAGCGCGAGCTTGCCCGTAACCTTTTCACAACAGACGCAAAAATTGAACAGATGATCCGTACTCAGGAAGATATCCTTCGTAAACTTCGTCGTCTGGCAATTGATGCTGGTATGGCATTTGAAGATATCCAATCAGTTTACAACATCATTATCACGGGTGAAGAGAAAGCCGATAAAGCGAAGTCTCAACTCGTTGAAGCGAACTTACGTCTCGTTGTATCGATCTCTAAAAAATACACTAACCGTGGCCTTCAGTTCCTGGATTTGATTCAGGAAGGAAACATCGGTTTGATGAAAGCGGTTGATAAATTTGAATACCGTCGTGGTTATAAGTTCTCTACTTATGCTACTTGGTGGATTCGTCAGGCGATCACTCGTGCGATTGCGGATCAGGGTCGTACCATCCGTATTCCGGTCCACATGATTGAAACCATCAACAAACTTGCTCGTACATCACGTCAGCTTATTCAGGAACTTGGTCGCGAACCAACCCCGGAAGAGATTGCTGAGAAGATGGAGCTTTCTGTAGATAAAGTTAAAAAAGTATTCAAAATCTCTAAAGAGCCAATCTCTCTTGAAACACCAATCGGTGAAGAAGAAGATTCATCTTTGGGTGACTTTATTGAAGATAAAAAGATCATCTCTCCAGCTGACGCTGTGATGAGTGTGACTCTTTCTGAACAAACTCGTTCAGTTCTCTCAACTCTTACTCCAAGAGAAGAGAAAGTTCTTCGTATGCGTTTTGGTATCGGTGAAAAATCAGACCATACTCTTGAAGAAGTTGGTCAGGATTTCTTCGTGACTCGTGAGCGTATTCGTCAGATCGAAGCCAAAGCTCTTCGCAAACTACGCCATCCAAGTAGAGCGAAGCTGCTCAAATCTTACCTCGACAATTAATTTCTCAAAGGGCCCGAAAGGGCCCTTTTTTATTTTCAGGATGAAATGTATGTCGACGGCGGCAGGAAGCCGAGGAGTCGACTTTATCTGCCCAAAAAAACTGCCAATCATAAATTTTTCATCTATACTGACCTTTTAATTTGATCTCGAAGGCTCTATGGAATATACGCAGAACAATCAGTTAGATGAACTCCTCAGGTCGAACTTTGAACCTGCAGTCATCTTCCAGGCACAAAAATTGATTGGATTAGGCAGAGTCTCCCTTTCCTTTATGAAAGGGACTTATGATACCTACATTATCGTTTCAGGAATTCTTGCGGAAAATAACACCAACTACGAATCAAAAATCAGCTACAAACAAGGCAAGCTCGTTACCCAGTGTACTTGCAAACTGTGGAACGCTGAAAAGCCCTGCCACCATACGGCGAGCTTACTTTTAAAATTCACTGAGCTTCAAGGCAAAACAAATCCTCAGAGCATCAACCCTTTGGGTCTGGCCTACATTTCTCATGAAGGTGTTCACGTTGAAAGATACGGAACCCTGGTCAAGGCGGCCCCTCAGCTCTCTGGCGCCAAAATGAACTCTACTTTCAGCTCCCTTCAGTACACTTTGGTGAACAGAAAAGTCGTGAATTTTCCTGCCCCTTCTAAATGGAAGGGTAAACTCAGCATCAATTTGATTCCAGCGACGGAACTTGAAGAATATAAAGACTCACTATACGTCGAAGATAAGTACTCTTACCGCTTCAGCATCATTGACGGCGAACTTGAATCAAAAGAAATTTCGATCTTTGACGTCCTCTATCTGTTTAATTGGAAAACTGGCGAGGCGCTGGATCTTCCAAATGATATAAGAGAGCTCGTGAGTAAACTTAAACTCACAGATGTGATTGGCGATATTCAGGACTACATCCGCATCTTTCTTCCGCTCAAAGACAAAGGAATGGCCAACCTCACTATTAATGGCGAGTCGTGGGATACTTTTCCAATTGAGGACATGGAATACCGCTTCTCAATTAATCCATCTCCGCGTAAAAGTTTTCTTAATCTTGAGCTTGAGTTATTTACCGCCGACCAAAAACTCGTCCCTATGCCGTCGCCTTTTCTACTTTTTGTAAGTGAGCAGGGATGGGCGGGAAGTTTTAGAACAAAAAATGATGCTCTTCTCTTCTTCAAAACGTTAATTGAAGACTTCGACAGAGAGACCAATTTCCATAAAAAATTCCTTCATTCGGCTTCTAAGAAGGCCATCATGAGCGAGTGGATCAGCCTGATCACCAAAGATGATGAAATCCCATTCTTTGATCCGACATTTAAAAAAATATTCATGTTAAGCACGAAAACGTTCAGAAAGGTTTTCCTCGCTTTCCTCGACAGCTTTGGTGAAATTGGTTTTAAAACTTCTTTTTATATCAAAGAGGACCGTAAAATTATTTTCCAGGTTCCTAAGAATAATTTACTCGAAGGTGTTGCAGCATTTTTTCAATTTTTAAACCCACTTAAAATCCCTATTTTCTATGATCAGCAACAGGTCCGCACCTGGAAGAGCACCATTCGTTTTGAGAGGAACCGTGACCGCCTGGACTGGTTTCAGCTGGATCTGGTTGTTTCAGATGAAGATCTGGATGTGATTCGAAATGCAGAGATAACTGACAATTTTCTTCTCTCAAATAAGGGACTGGTTCTTCTCTCAGATGAGCAAAAAGATGTTTTGCGCTTCATGAAGAGGTACACCAAATTTGAAGGTGAGAAAAAAGAAGCGGCCGTTAAAGGTCTCTCCAAGTTTGGTCTCTCCCTTCAGAGATCTCGAATTTTCGAATTATTCGAACTCAAGCGTCTGGGCATTGATGGGGCCTTGACTCAAGAAGAAGAAGATTTCTGTCATAATATTATGACGATGGAAAATATGCCTGTTTACGAATGTGACAAGCGCTATGAAGAAATCGCCCGTCCTTACCAGATGGCCGGATACAACTGGCTGCGCTTTCTTTACGAGCATAAATTTGGTGCCTGTCTCGCTGATGATATGGGTCTTGGTAAAACATTACAGACCATAATGCTGCTACAGACACTCAAAGATAAAGTCGGAAAGATCCTCATTATTTGTCCCGTCTCCATTCTCTATAACTGGAAAAATGAATTAGAGAAATTCTCTGATCTGACTTGGTCCATTTATTACGGAGATGAGAGAGAATTTAAAACGGAAGCAAAAGTTATTCTGACCAGTTATGGTCTTATGAAAAAAGAATCTTTTTCAACATTTGCTGAAGAAGAGTTCGATATTTTAATTTTCGATGAAGTTCAGCATTTAAAAAATATCCGTTCCCTCGGGGCCAATGCCGCTCGCCAGATTAAGGCCAAATTCAGAATCTGTTTAACTGGTACGCCAGTGGAAAATGATCTTTCAGAATTCTATAACATCATGGATTTGTGTGTCCCTGGAGTCTGGGGAGACTTAGGTCTGGTCAGATCAACTTCCAAGAACAAAAACCGACTCCTGGCCCGTAGAACAGTGAAACCTTTTATTCTACGGCGAACAAAAGATCAGGTTCTCAAAGAGTTGCCTGAAAAAATTGAAAACCACGTGTATTTGGATTTCTCACCAGAAGAAAGAGAGTTCTATCAGCAGAAACTGAATGCTGTTCGTGCCAATATGATTTCGACTGGCTCCAAGCGATACGGTGAAGTTCTCAAGTCACTTTTAGAGATGAGGCAGCTTTGCCTTTGGCAAAAACAGCCTCAATTTCAATCAACTAAAATTGATTTTTTGATGGAGAATCTGGAACAGCTAGTCACTGAGGGACATAAGACACTTGTCTTCTCTCAGTTCACAACTTATCTGGATATGATTCAAAACAAAATTAAAGTTAATGGCTGGAAGATGGCAAGGATCGACGGTTCACAAACGATCAAAAAGCGTGGTGAGCAAGTGGAGTACTTCCAGAACGGTGAGGCGCAAATTTTCTTGATTTCACTTAAAGCGGGTGGTTTCGGATTAAACTTAACTGCTGCCAGTTATATTTTCCTGATGGATCCTTGGTGGAACCCTGCCGTTGAAAGACAGGCAATTGACCGGGCCCACCGTATCGGACAAGAAAATAAACTTACTGTGTATCGCCCGATTATCAAAGAATCAGTGGAAGAAAAAGTTCTAGTACTCCAGCAGAGTAAACGCGAACTTTTCAGAGATCTGATGGCCGAAGATGATGACGAGTACTTCAGTGGTAAACTCAATATGGAAGATTTTCAACATCTACTCAGTTAGGTGAAATATGTCGGGATCTATATTCAGAAACTACGCGATTGCTCTTACCTCTCCTACTGCATGGATTGGCCTGTTTCTCATTGTGGGGCTTATTCTCATTTGGACCAAGAAGCAAAAACTGGCAAAATGGTGCCTCACTGTTGGCACGGGACTCTTCATTTTTTTTGCCTTTGACCCATTTACAGAAATACTTTTAAACAACTTTGAGAACGAGTACCCCGCATTTAGCATTGCCAATCAACCCTCAAGTGAAAAGATTAAATATGTAGTGGTTCTGGCCGGTGGTTATGTCCCAAATTCTCCCAACCACCCTTTGACTACCGAACTTACCAGGCACACCCTAGCTCGAGTTATTGAGGGTATAAGAATTTATAAAACCATTCCAGGCTCACAGTTAGTGTTCACAGGAAAGGGTTGGGCCCCAAAGTCTGAAGCCTTTGCGATGAAGGAACTCGCAGTCTCCGTAGGAGTGAATGCCGAGCATATCATTATTGAAGAAGAATCAACTAATACCTATGACCATACAACCTATCTCTTGAAGCTTTTGAAGAACGATTCCTTTGTTCTCGTAACGTCCGCGATTCATATGCCACGAGCAATGGGTCTTTTTCTCAAAGCTGGTTATAAACCGATACCTGCACCAACAGCACATATACTCACTGGTAAATATGAACTTTTTAATATGAAAGTTCCGTTTGCCAGCGGAGAAAATCTTGAGGCGGTAGATATGTGGTTTAATGAGTTTTTTGGAATTATCTGGGCGAAGATTAGAGGCAGAATATAAGTGGCATGACCCAAGGCCATGCCACCGAATAAAGATTACTTCAAAGTGTTGAAAAATGCTTTTGTATAAGTTCCAGTAGTTGTAGAGAACGATGCTCCTGTCCAACCAGTCACGCCATCAGCAGACTCTCTAAGAGATAAAGTAAGTTTCACTTTATCGCTAGAAGTAAGACTTAAAACGGCATTTTTAGGAAAGAACTTACCTTGGAAGTTAAGAACAATTGAACCAGTGTTTGACGTAAAGATAGCTGAGTAAACATTTTCACGAAAACTTCTGATCGTAAGAGTACCTTTAACTCCGGCCAACTCACCATTAAGAGTTCCAAGGATGTCCTTAGAGCTTACTTCTTTTGGAGCTTTACCAGCAAAAACCGTACGTGTTGAGAACAATTGAGTTCCAGAGAATTCAATTTTGTCATGCTTAGTTGATTCAATTACACCTACGATCTCGCCATTTTTTCTGTTCAATTCAAAATTAAATCTGTTGGCCATCTCACCAGTTGAAAGGAAAAGACCAGAAACTTTATTCCCATTAATTTCAGCATTGTTATAAGTATAAACAATAACTTTAAGCTTCGAATTAATGAAAGAAACAACAAGATTCTTAGAAGAACTAGAGTCTAAGACTGCAATTCTATCAAACGGAAGAGTTCCTACTGACTGACTGGCATCAGTTAGAACAACATTATAAAGGCCTTCATGAATAGGATCTAACTGAGTTAATTTGATTGTAATATCAGTAATTAGTGAAGTCGCTGCACGAGCAACCCAATCCTCATCATTAATACTAGTTGAATGCCCACGAGCTCCTTCAGCAAAATTAACTAGCTCATTGAGAATAGTAACATCTTCAATTTTAATTAGCTGTGACTGCCAAAAAGCAATGAGATTATAACGAGAAGTCTGAGTTCCGAACTGCTTGTAATAAGTAACTAGTTTTTCACCGTTAACTTCTGAAAACTTAGCAAGGTTAAAAACAACTGTATTAGTCAGATCCGTAGTAGCTCTGATAACCCAGTCTTCATCTTTAAGCTCCGTAGAAACTGCTGTTAATTCAAGACTGAGCTTATGAAGATTTTCGAGGATCTTTTGATTAGATTCGTCTTTGAATTTAGCTTTTAAATCGATCGCAAACATACCTCGCTTATCGCCGTTCATAGCACGTAGGGCAGAAATTTGCTCTGACATGTTACAAACCGGGACACCACAAGTTGCAATGCCATTATTAACTGACGTTGTTTGAGCATAAACAGGACTTAACATCCCAAGCAGTAGCGTAAACTGGATAAACTTTTTCATGAGGACTCCTTATTAAAACTTAAACTGTTTAGTAATTATTTTGCCGTTCTTCATTTCGACGTTTACATGACCGTCAACCACAGTTCCAGGAGTAAGTTTTAACACTATTCCGAACCCAGTTGAACGATTGAACGTTTGCATAGAATTGAGTCCACTGTTCTCAAAAACATATTCAACACTTTTTACGTCTTGTTCAGTTGCTATTGAAATTGAATATTTACCTTTATTAAGTTCAGAGAACACAACTTCAACTTGTGCACTATCTATGTCGCTAGATCTGACATCACCTAAAGCAACTCGTTCAAGGTCGTTCAGTTTCTTTAAAGCGTCATAGTGAGCAGCAACCATTTCTCTGAAATCTTTGAGGTAAAGGATTCCAGTCTCAACCAAGCGGTCAAGAGCGATTTCTTTAGCATTGAATTTTGCAAACTCAGATTCAAAGAAAAGAGCCGTATCGTTGAATACAACTTCTTCGCTTGTAAAATGGTCAAGGGTGCGATGAAATGAGTTGTTGAGAATGTATGACTGATTGGCCAAAGTAACTTCAACTTGTTCTCTATTTAGTTTAGCTTGATCAATTTTTGAACCGGCAACTTGAATGCGTCCCCAGTATCCAAAACCAATCCCACTAAAAGAAAGAACTGACCAAGCAGTAGAGTTCTTTGCACGAGAGGCTGCAGTAATCATATAGTCAGCGGCAACGATTTCTGGCGATCTGTCCAAGGCATTTAGTTTTATAATTTCAGCACTTAGCCCGAACTCACTAGGATTTAAAAATGTGCCTTCAGTCTGAAGTTCAATTGACTTAGCCATTGAGGGCATTTGGGAAATCATAGTATTAAAAGCAGCTTTTTCAGCACTCAAATACCCAGAAAACTTGAGACAGATGTCACGCAAGTCAAGCATACGAAGTTCGATAGAGCGAAGCTCCTGCTCAGTACTGAGACCAAGCATGACTCTTTCTTCTGTGACTTTATACAAAGTCTCCAAAAGAATGATCTCCATTTTTCCAACTTTCAGAGCACTCTCTTCTTTAAGCACGTTGTAATAAAGATGAGCCACCTGGTTTTTGATATTCTCTTTCAAGGCATCGTTGCTGTATTGCTGGGCCATGCTCATGTTCTTTTCAGATTGAACATTGTAGATCTTCGATGGAAGACTAGTCACAAGCTCAATTAAAACAAGAGGGTTCCAGATATTGAGGAAATACATTGCAGCAACAGTACCTAATCCATAAGGAAAGTACTGAGCTCTCGCCTCTCCAATCTTTTTCTGTGCTTGAAGGAGTTTTTCATAGGATATCTGAAGATCAATTTGGTCGTTTACGACAAGATTGTTAACTTGTTTTAAAGTTAAAGCCTCTTTTTTAGGAGCAAGTACTCCGTAAGCATTTTGAGGCAAATTCAAGTGCAAGTCATTCGTTCTACCTTGTAAAGGTAGAAGCAGGGCGACTGCAACCAATATTATATTTTTATACATCCGATACTCCAGGCTAATTTATAAAGAGGTGGCCAAATAATTATTCTACAATTACCAGCTCTTCCTTCGTGATGACATCTCCTGAAACCAATTGAATTTTCGCAGTGACTTTATATTCACCCTTCTCAAACGCTTTAAAATAAAGTGTAAGATTCGTATCAATGGCAAGCATTCTAGATTCAGTAATAAGGTTTTCCACTGAGTAAGTTACAGAGAAAATGTCGGCCATAAGTTCTTTTTCAGCATCAACTGAAATCCAAACTCTCTTAGCACCTCTTCTGGTTGTTTCCTCAGACTTTACTAAATGAAGTTGCTGATAATCTTCAACTGATATGTTACTAAGACTTGAATCAAGGCCCAAAAGACGTTTAAGCTGAGCAACCTTGATAGTTCTTTCCATTTCAAGTTTAGCCAGACCGCGCTCTTCACTTGCAACTTCATTTTTTGACTCATAATATTTTGTAAAAGAGACAACATTGTTTAAAAACAGTTCTGTTGTTCTCTCATCCATTTTCTTAACAGCTTCAATAACTTGCTTCTGGAGTGCAATTCTTTGATCCAAGATATCCAAAGCTTCATAAGCTGAATAAACTTGATTTTTAATTTTTACAGCGATTTGCTCCGCTTGTAGTTCAATCACTCTCGATTTAGATTTCTCAATTGACAGTACTGCTCCGTAGTCAAAACCAATCCCGTTAAAACTAATGAAAGACCATCTTTTAGAAGAAACCATATAACGAGCTGCTTCCGACTGATATGAGTTACTCAAAAGCTCAGTTGAGTTATTAACAGCTAGTTCAGCACCCAATTCAGCATTAGCAGGAATAACAGTCAAATCTTCAGCAGGAAGTGCTCCAAGAACTAATTCTTCTTTTGGAGACCGATTCAAGGCGATAAGGAGTGCTTGTTTTTCAGCAATAATAAGTGAATCAAGCATGTAGATATCTTGCTTGTGCTGAAGAAGAAGTCTTCGGGCCGAGAAAACATCTGCAGCGGTAGCAACACCAAGTTCTTCTTTCTTTTTAACTTCTTCGTAGGCTTCGTTTAGAAGTGATTCTTGCTTTTTAAGTGAAACCATTAGTGATTCGTGATGCTTCAAATTCACGAAGTTTACTGTTAATCCTTCAAGGATATTGAGCTTGATAGATTCAGTTGTGAATTTCTCTGCAACTCTTAATTCCTTGCTCGCCTGATAAGCAAACCAGTCCGTTGGAGTAGGGATCACCGATTGCAAAATTGCGAGAGTAGCATTTATGTTAATAAGATTGATGTTAGCGGCTGGAAGGAATTGTCCAAGAGCTACCGAAACATTTTTCTGGGCCTGGTAGTACTTCTCATATTGAATTTTAATATCAACATTCTCATCCAGAACTTCTTTTCTAAGATCCTTGAGTGCTAGTTCTACTTTAGCAAATGATTGCGCTGCGATCATTAACGTGGCCAGAACCAGAAAACACTTCAATGCTGTATTCCTCATAAAATGGGACTCCCTTAATCAGTTTAAAAAACGGGTGAGAAATATATCAAGTAACGCAACCTTACCACTGAATTCGCCTTAATTTTTACCTATAGGTTGTTTTTTACCCGCTCTAAAGCTGTAATTCATTAACGCTGAATATCTACATTTTCAATTAAGATGAGTGTGTAATTAATACACAGAGATTGGTTTCAAAAAGGATTGGACCGGGGGTTAAATTCTAGTCGTTTATTTGAGTCGCAGGAGCGTAAATCTGGTTAAAAGACGCCCACTCCTTGGCGAATAGAGCCTTCTTTTGGGTCCAAACAAAATCAGGTCTCACATCGCTGATCCAGTCTCCACCAATAATTGCTCCGTCCTTGTTCAAGTCGAGGTAATACTCGTAGGTATTCTGGGCATATTCTGCAGCTTCAGTATTGAGAACGGGGCCAAATTTAGGAGCAATGGCCGCGGCATATGTCACTATGGTTTCAACATGCAGGCGCTTCATAGTTCCAGGGGCCGATGTCTCTGAAGGCCCAGTTTCACTTCTGCTAGTTGACTGATAATTAACTGCAATGTGGTTCCAAACCTCTAGGTATCGGTCAATATCAGCAATAAAACCAACACCTTTAAGACCTAATTTGTTTGCGAGAATCAAGTGGAAGGATCCCGCATTTAAATCATCGCATGATGACTGAGACCTGCGTGAAATTCTTGAGGTTGCATTAAAGTTACATCGACTTCCAACCAAAATGACAGGCGTGGAAACCACATTCGCGTAATAAAAGGACATTAGGGCGGCGACATCACTGGAATAAAAGTGAACCGAAATCCCATGTGGATTAACCAAGGTTACCGAAGCTGGTTCAGGATGATTCAAGGCTGCCGGAGCATAGCCATGACAAATCCCGTGCCACTGGTTATCAGTTGGAGCAACCCTGCTTAATACATTTTTAACAGTAGGGTACTTATAGTTTCCGTTGTATATGTCAAATTTCTCGGCCGGTGATAGCTCATCAATTTCATGGGGTTCAAGCTTCTTCAGATCAGATAAACTGAGAAGTTTGTAGGTAAAATTTTGAGGATTAGCAGCACTCCACCTATGAGCAATACCCCCTATATAATTGGCCCAGTGACTTCCTGGCCACCCAAGTCTTTGATCTTTTAACAGTCCTTCTTGAGGTAAATCAAGAATTCTCGTTTGGAAATCGGGATCCATTTTCATGGGGTTATTGGCGGAGTCCCAGCTCGCAGAGAAAGCCGTTGAGATAATGATGACTGAGAAAAATATGAAATTCATAAAACTAGGAATTAAGCGTTTGGGCGGTAAGTTGCAACCGATTTGAAGGTGAATGTAAATATTTCAATGCTTTCTAGTGTCGGATCGAATGCAGGCTTTCTAAATGCCCATCTAGCTGATTCGCAAAATCCTTGAAAACGAAGCTCGAATTGGGTCTAAGAATATTCTCCGAAGATGACCATGACCCAGCTTTCACGGCCTGCATAAACTTTGTAGCCGAAAGCCCTTGACCAGACGGTACGGCCTGTTTAGCTATGGCCTCTTCCAAGACCATTAATTTTCTAAAAGTGCTTAATCCTTCCACAGCGAGGGCAAATCTGAGTGTCGGGTTTAGTTTTCCATCCGAGGTTGGCATAAACATCGTGACATCACTCTCACGCCCATCCATATCGTAATATGGAAAATTATTTGAGGAGCTGCTATGCCACTCAAGATAGTGGGAAAGACCTCTTGATCTCGAATAATACAAACCAGGTCCAAAGGTAAAGCGAGGATCATCTAGATTGCCAGGCGAGGCATTATAACTCCCCCACTTCTGACTCTTGCTTACTCCACCTATTTGATTCTTTGTGACATTTGAATAAAATCCGTATTTAAAATAGGATCTTAATTCCCTGGTTAGTGAATCTGATAAGGAACTAAACCCACCCAAATCTAAAAATGGGAATTTGGTCCTTAGTTTCTTGGCCAGCGATATATCTTCACTTATCTTATCGCTATACCCTCCAGCTTCATCACTAAAAGTATGAACAATGACAGGCATACCAGGTCCATTAAGATATGAACTAAGCAAAGGGGAAACTTTACTGAAAAATTGGTCTTCAGTGACTCCATTTGGGATTAAAGATCCATCCAGAAATTGCTGAGGAAATTTTCCTCCATAAGAAAAGTAAACTTTCGACATGCCTGCTCTATTGGCCGCGGTCATTGCCTGATCTATGAGTGTCGTATCTAGTCTCCAAGAATCACCTTCGACAATTAATTTAACTTCTGGCAACCCACTAAAAGTGGTGAATCCGGACTCACCCAATATGCGAATCGCCTCGTGACGAAAATCCTTACGTATTTTTTCAAGTTTTGGATCATTAAAGTATGAGTAATTTATGGGATCTGGTCCAAAAAACCCGACAGGAAAATCAATTACCGGCAAAGAATAATCTAAGACTTTAACCTCTACAGGATACTCCTCCCGTACTTTACCGGAGCGTAAACTGATTTTTCCAGAGTAGAGACCCGGTTCTGTCCCTGGCCTAATGTTAATAGAAAGATAGATATATTTTGAGACTCCGCTTTCAATGTCAACTTTGGCTTTTGTAATCTTTTTCAAATACTTACCGGCAACTAGATATGTTTCATGGTTTAGATCTGGAGAAATATATTGAGGAATAAGCTCAAAAGCCTCAATAGCTTCTTTAGGTATATTTTTTCCATTCTTATCTTTCAATTCAGTGAAGTTCCATTCAACGCCTTCGGTCCCCCTGACTTGAACCATTTGATATGGTTTTTCTCCATATCCCCCCTGAAACTTAAGTGAACTGTTAGAGGCTTTATTAAGATCACCGGGCCTTAAAAGGAGTGAGGCATCAACGATTGTAGCAGTACGCTGACTTTTTTCCCGGAGCAGAGATTTAACCGCAATTGGCCTCGTCATCCAATCAAATTCAAGCTTTGATCGCTTGTCTTGATCATTTAAAAACTTGCGTGCCTCTTGTTCATGACTAACATGCCAAATGACCAGGGTATTGAGACTTATTCCTGTTGCATCCCCTTCGAATTTCATGTCCAACTCACCATTTGTTATAGTGAATGACAAATCGATGGGTTTAAAAATCTTTTTTAAATACAAGTCATAAGGATGATCATTCTTATTTGGGATAACTGTTTCAAACTGAAGTAAATCGTTTAGAAAATCTCGAGCGAAGGGACGTGATTCTTTGAAGACTGGTATTTCATTGATATAAATAGTTCTATCTTTCCAGAAGGATGGATCCCAATAGCCTAAACGATCGGCAACGAGCTTAAGACGATATTTCCCGTTAGGTAGTTTCACTTTAAAATGACCATCCAAGAGACCAATCGAATATCGAAGAGAGTTTGCCGCCCACTGTGAGTCTTCAACACGCCAGAAACGAGGGGCAGAAAAACCGAAGCCTCGCTCACTATGATATAAGTCTTGGGAAGTTACTTTTTGAAACCCAGAAACCTCATTGTCTTTATGCGAGGTAAAATCAAAAGCATATAGTCCATCTGGAGGGACTGGAGAGGGATTAAACGACAACTTAATATTATCAATAAAATATTTCGAAGATGGGTTATATTTCTGGTTTGCATCTACAACGAGGAATATTTTCTTTATGTTAGATCGATCTAAGGGCCTTGCGAATCGGTGAGAACCTCTTTCCCCTAGAAATTGAGTTAATGAAAAATTCAGATGATTCCAACCTGGGGCCAAATGAGTTTTATGATTAAGCTGTGACCAATAGTTCACAGAAAGTTTATCTCCAAGAGTGAGGTAAAACTCTACAAAATAATTGTTTCCGTTAAATACATCTAACTCAATTCGGTCATAATTGGACCAGTTTCCTTTGAGGTAATTACTGGGATCAAAATTATAATACTCACGGGAACTAATCGATCCCATCTTCTTCCCAGATTGATCTGAAGCAGTACTAAAAGGGTGGGAAGGTTTATTTTTGTCGAAATCGAGAAGAATGATTTCTGCACTTTTCTTCGTTTCCTTTTGCGACTTCACAAGATTTCGTTTCAGTGCAGTAGGCTCGGAGATGATGATACTGCCTATAGGTTTAATTACAGGTTCAATAGAAAGATCATCTATCCAGACCTGCCCTGGTGACCTCAGCCTAAACCAGATGGAAAGATTGTTTTTAACAGTATTTACAGTATATTCAATCTTTCTCCACTCATAGCTTCCGTGAAGACTCAGAAAAACATTTTCAGTCCCTTTACCACTATCAAAAAAATGCCAAAAGGAGCTGCCTTCAGTGTGAGGCTGGACGTCTTGAGCCCTAACGAAAGCTGTTACTTTATATAGTCCAGGCCGAAGGTTGTTCCAGTTATAGTGAATCGTCTGAGCTTCACCCCAGTCAGAGGATAGCCACAGACTTCCTGCTTTGGTATGGCCAACTTTGGGATCATGGCCACCAAGGCCAGTCCCCCACGTTCCCCAGCTTTCTATACTGTTGTCGAAAGAAAAAGAATGGGCCTTCAAACCCGATATCTGAGAGAGAAACAATATAGAGAAAATTAAAAGGAAGCTTTTCATACTAGTTTTGACAAAACCTTGACCAGCTGAGGACTCTCAATAAAGTCTCCGTGGGTTCCCTCTATTTCATAAGTCGAAATTTTACCAGCGATTGTATTAGACCATCCCATCTTGGGGTCACTATACCAACCGGATGGCTTTAATTTTCCCCGGATGAGGTGGAGATCACCGTCATAAACTTGAGCCTTATATTTCCAAAGAGCTCTATAGTTACTCATCTCAACGTTAAAAAGTCTTATCTCCAGTGGAAGTTGTGCCCCGATGAGATTAAACAGTGCGCTTCGAATCTTATTAAACAACATTTTCCTTCTATAGAAAAAAGAGGTTTTGAGATTTTGCCAGTAACTGCGTTCACTTTTATCGTAGACCTTGATGTTTACATTAGGTCCAAAAGTATCAAACATCACAAGTTTTTCGACCTTGTCGCCCATCTTGAGTAACTGCTGAGCAACTTCAAGAGCAATCATGCCCCCCATGGATCCACCCGAGAGATAATATGGTCCCTGTGATTGAACCGCTTTCATCTCGAGGATGTAGGATCTCGCCATTTCTTCAATGGAATTGGCCATTGGATGAATACCATCCATCCCTCGCGATTGAAGGCCAATAAGGGGACGATTTTCACCAACGGCAGGAACAAGTGACATATAATTCAAAACATTACCACCTACTCCATGGAAACAAAAAATGGGATTTTTACTCCCTGAAGCTTTAAGAGAAACTAGTGATAAATATGCATTCGGCATTAAAGCTGACCCAGCGATCGATTGCTGCGGGCCAGCCAACTTGAGTTTTACGGCTTCAACGAAGGCTTGAAAATCGGCAGCTTCCAAAAGAAGACTCAGAGGCAAGCTAATTTTATATTTGGCAGCGATTTTGGAAAAAAGTTGAACCGCTAATAATGAATTGCCACCAATATTAAAAAAGTTGTCCTTGGGCCCGATGTTGGGAAGACTTAATACCTCAATCCATACCAATCTCAAATCCTCATAGATTTGAGATTCAATAGGAAGAGTGGCCGGAACTGGAGAAGCTACAGTCGTTGATGACTGTTCTTTGGTCTCAACAAATTTTGTCCCAAGGGACTTTTTATCAATTTTTCCGTTGAGTGTTTTAGGTAGATTCTCTAAAACCACAAAGTGAGACGGGATCATGTATTTAGGAAGTAGTTCACCAAGACTTTCTCTTAGTGTTTTCTCATCTAACGGTTTTTGGTTATTTAAAACTAAAAACGCAATTATACGAACGTCCCCTGGTCTCGTCTCTTTTGTAATGACGGCATTTTCTTTAATTGCTGAAACTTTACTGATTACGGCTTCAATCTCACCTAGTTCAATCCTATAGCCGCGAACTTTGACTTGCCCATCTTGGCGGCCAAGGCATTCAATTTCACCATCACAGGTAAACCTAGCAAAATCTCCAGTCGCATACATTTTCTGTCCAGGCACGAATGGATTTAGAATAAATCTCTCAGCAGTCAAATCAGGTCTCTTAAAGTAGCCCTCGGCAAGTCCTAGACCACCAATGAATAACTCACCAGGCGCACCAATAGGAGCCAGATTTAACCCTTCGTCCAGAACGTAGGTAAAAGTATTATCGATGGGACGGCCAATGGTCACATTGAGGTCAGTAGACGCTAATTTTTTACAAGTTGACCAAACAGTTGTCTCAGTGGGCCCATACATGTTCCAAACAGAGCCACAAAGTGAAATAAGTTTTTGGGCTAGATCAATGGGAAATGCTTCTCCCCCGCAAAGGACTTTAAAGCGACTCCCTCCAGACCAACCTGCAGCAAGCAAAAGTCTCCATGTAGAGGGAGTTGCTTGCATGACATTAATATTATGTTTTTCAATAATATTTTTCAAGGCCCGTCCATCGATAACGTCGAAACTTGAAGCTAAGAATAGTGCAGCACCTTGTGATAGAGGAAGATAAAGTTCCAATGTCGCAATATCAAAACTTAAAGTGGTTACTGCTAGAAGTTTGTCGTCGGTCTTTAATCCGGGAGCTTTCGCCATTGACACTACAAAATTTGCGAGAGCGCCGTGTGAAACCTGCACCCCTTTAGGTTTACCAGTACTACCAGAGGTATAGATGACGTACATGGTGTCGCTGAGGTTTGAGGAAATTTGAGGATTTGAAGCTGAAACGTGAGGATCCCCTATTAAATCGTCAATCAAAGTAGAGTTACCGAAACGTGAGAAACGAGGTGCAAGTGTTGGTTCTGTAATTAAAATCTTAGGAACTGAACTTTCTATCATGTAATCAAGTCGGTCTTGGGGAAACGCTGGATCCAGCGGGACGTACCCTGCACCTGACTTCAAGATTCCCAATAGGGCGATCATCATATTTATGTCACGAGATAATGAAACTCCAACTAGGTCCCCCGGCTTGATCCCTCTAGTGATCAAACTATTAGCAACTCTATTAGACAGTGTATCCAGATCCTTATAGTTAATCGATTTATTTGAACTCTCAACCGCCAAGTGCAAAGGGAACTTTTCTGCCATTAATTCAAACATCTTATGAAATGGAATTAAGGAGTTTGTACTCACATGAGTATTGTTCCAATTCTTGAGGAGAAGTTGAGACTGAGAAGGGGGAAGAACGGATTGTCGAATTAAAGGCACATTTATGTTTGCCGTAAGATTTGTCAGAAGATTCATGAAACAATCATATAACCTTTCAATTGTGACTTCTTTAAAAAGGTCTTTTCGGTATTCAAAAGCACCTTCAATTTTCTTATCATTAGCTTTTACCCATAAATCTAAATCTGTATGAGTTGAGGCTTTATCAATATTAATCTGAGTGTATGGAAACCCATTAATAATGGCTTCACGGTTATTAACGTCCTGGTAGGAAAAAAAGGTCTGAAAAATAGCAGTTCTACCGGCGTCTCTGGCGTAATCGACATTATTTAAAACAACCTGAAAAGGTAGATCTTGATTATCAAATGCTTCAAGACAGTTTCTGGTCACCTGTTTGAGAATGCCCTCAAAGCTATCGCTAAGCTTGACATGACTTCTGAGCGCAACGGTATTTACGAAGTAACCAATTGTCTGAAGCAATTTTGAATTATTTCTAGCTCTAACGGGAGAACCAACAATAATGTCGTCAAGGTTACAATATCTTGAGAGTGTCACTTTGAAGGCCGTTAAAAGAACATTAAATAGCGAAGTCCCCTGTGCTTTAGCATATGCCCGTAAATTAATGGCTTGCTCGGAGCTTAGTTGAAAAGGAAAAGTTGCGCCTTCGTGGGACGCTGTTATCGGACGCTTAAAATCTGCAGGCAGTTCAAGAACAGGAAGTGGACCCTGAAGCTTCGCCTTCCAGAAATTTAATTGCGAATAAAATCGGCCTTCTTCAATTGAATGTTGAAGCCAGAGTGTGTAATCAGCATAGGTAACTTCAGGATTCCTAGAAAACTGTGGTTCTGAATTATTTAAAAGTGCGGTATAAATAATATTAAGTTCTTCAAAGAAAATATCAAAGCTCCAACCATCCCAGACAGCGTGGTGAACCATGAAATAGAACACGAAATCTTTTTCGCCTAGCTTATAAAGCTTAGCGTTAAATAATGGAGCATCGTCCTTCTTGAAGTTTGAATTGGCCTCATTGTTCAGCACTTTTAGAATTGTATCTTCAGTCGCCTGCACTAAATCTAATTTGATTATAAGCTGCGGAGAATTCTTAGCTAAAACTCTTTGAACCGGCACTCCGTTTTCAACAACTATCGCTGTTCTTAAAGCAGCATGCCGTTGAACAAGATACTGGAGCGTTTTTTCTAAAACGACTCGATCAACTGCGAATTTCATCCTGATACTAGAAGGTAAATTATGCATCACAGTTCCAGGATACATCTCTTCCAAATACCAGACTTGCATTTGATTATGACTTACAGGAAATATTGACCGATCCACCTCTGATGGTGATATCTCCAATTCCTCTCTTACGTTTTGAGGACCTTCGGCAAGACAAGAAGTTAATTCAGTTAAAGTAGGATTTTCAAATATGTCGCGAATTGAAATATCTCTTTTAAATTCCTCTTGTACAAGGGAAGCGACCTCGACAGCCAATAATGAATGGCCTCCAAGAGTAAAGAAATTGTCAGTTGATTTTATATTCTCAACTTCTAACACTTTCTCCCAGATTAACCTAAGTCGAGCTTCGACTTGAGGATCTTTAACAATTTTCTTTTGAACAACCTCAATACTGGAATTCACCGTCTGAGGAATATGAAGTCCAGGTATTTCAAATTGCCCAATTGAATTTTCCGGATTCTCAATAATGAGATCCAAAAGCTTGATATAAGAATTAAACCAATTCTGGATTGTACTCTCTTTGAAGAGATTCTTATTAAACTGGCACTCCAGTACTAATTTGTTCTCGCAGCTAACAGCATTCACAAACATCTCAAAGTTCTCAAATGATCTTGGAATAGTTGTATAACTAGCTTCAAGTCCGTCAAACCTTAATCCCTGACCTGGGGCCTGCTGATCAATGTTAAAAACAATGTTTAACAAAGGAATTTCGGAAGGGTCTCTCTCAAGATTCAATTCCTTCAATAAGGTCCCGTATGAAAAATGCTGATGCTCAAACGAATCGAGCATTCTGGTACGTAGTTCTTTTAAAAAGAACTTGAAGCCTTGATTGCGATCAATTTGCGTACGAAGCGGCAATAAATTAACTAAGTGACCAATCAGATCACTTTTGCCAGACTCGGCTTGTGCAGCTGAAGCCATTCCAATGACTAACTCCTCAGCACCATTTAATCTCGAAATCAATACCTGAAAAGATGCCATCAAAATTGTGTAGAAACTGCAACCTTGAGAGGCCCCAAATTTTTTAAGCCTTTTGACGGTAAGTTCGGGGACCTCAATTTCACATCTTGCACTATTGTATGTTCTATAACTGGGTCGTGAAAAATCTAGAGGCATTTTTTGAGTGCGTGCAGGGGTCTTGAATTGACGAAGCCAATACTCTTTATGGGATGTGTCTGCACTGAGATTTAATTCACCAACAGCGTAATCAGTAAATTGTGCTGCTGGCTCGAAAGAAAAAGAAACGTTCTTTTCCAAAGCCGAATAAATAGTACTTAACTCGCTTAATATGACAGCAAAGGACCACCCGTCACAGATTATGTGATGCCCAGTAATAATAAAAACATAATGATCTGCGGAGAATTTGACCAATGTGGCGAAAAAACAAGGACCATTAAAAAGATCAATCTTCTCTGATACCTGAGCTTGCTTTAATTTTTCAAGGTCACTTTCCTTATTGGGACTAGCACTCAAGTCTAAAAATCTGACCGGCTGAGCTTTGTATTCTTTTATAAAAAAGAATTTTCCATCTAAGCTAAAAATAGACCTCAGAGCATCGTGACGCTTCAAAATCTCTTGAAAAGCGTTATTGAGCAATTGAGGTTCAATCGCTCCTTTCAGGTCCAGCGACAGAGACTCATTATAGCAAAGAGTTGCATCTTTATCCAAGGCCAGAGTGGCCCAAATCTCGCGCTGAGCTTCCGTCGTTGGGACAGCTAATGCAACAGAACCAGCACTAAACGGGTTATAATCAACCTTAGTCATGGCCGAAGTTCGGGTCTTAGGTATCAGCGACATTTTATCCCTCAATCAGAAAGTATTCACCAGGATTAGCGGGATTTTCCAGATACCAAGCAGGATTGCCCTTCTCATCACGCCCTAACTTAGCACCTGCAACTGGTGCATTCTTCTGATCAAAAACACCGGGAATATTAACTTTAACCGCAATTGATCCAGGTATTAAACCCATTGACTGCATAGTTGCGACTGCGTTTTTAATCGCTTGAAGAACTATTTCTAGTTCTTTATCAGTATGGGCAAGGTTAACAAACCA
Organism: Halobacteriovorax sp.; assembly: GCA_020048985.1. Taxonomy (GTDB): domain Bacteria; phylum Bdellovibrionota; class Bacteriovoracia; order Bacteriovoracales; family Bacteriovoracaceae; genus Peredibacter. The sequence continues at coordinate 42,671 of JAIFLR010000016.1, forward strand.
TGGAAATCCGTCATAGACATGCACGCCATTATAGCGAAGGATCGCAAAGAGAAGCTCCCCACCGGCGACATCTGACATCCATTTAGGCTTCATGAGAGAACCAAAATTATGCATTTCAAATGGAACATTAGCGTCTTTACAGAATTTATTAATATCCTCGGCAAACTTGGTTGCTTTCTGATTCAAGTCAGCAAGCATTTTTACTCCACCATCTCTAATGATTTCCAAAGCACCTTTAGCTGCTGCGAGTGCAAGAGGGTGACGGACAAAAGTCCCCGCAAAATAAGTCACTCCGACTGTTGGAGTTGAATCATCCCCAAACTGCCAGTGACCACCATCAAGGGCATCCATGTATTCGGATTTTCCTGAGATCACACCAATCGACATACCACCACCAACAATTTTCCCATAAGTACATAGGTCAGCGCGAATACCAAAATATCCTTGGGCCCCAGCGGGGTGGACTCTAAATCCAGTAATCACTTCATCAAAAATCAAACAAGTCTGTGATGCTTCTGTAATTTTTCGAACCTCTTTCAAGAATTCAACGGGGTGAAAATTACAACGGCGACTCTGAACCGGCTCTACTAAAACACCGGCTATCTCTCCTGCCATTTCTCTGATAATGCGAAGGGACTCATCTGTTCCATAATCAAGAACGATCATATTCGAAACAGCAGTTCCATTGATTCCAGGCGCAGCAGGGTATGATTTTTCGCGATTCGCACGGATAATCACTTCGTCATTAATTCCGTGATATGAGCCTGTGAAACAGATTATTTTCTCTCTACCAGTTACAGTTCTGGCCAGTCTCATGGCGCCCAGTACTGCTTCCGAACCCGTATTACAAAAAGCTGCCCGGTCATTCCCAGTAAGGTCACAAATTAATTTGCTAACTTCTCCAACAAGCGGATGCTGTGGACCGATTTCAATACCCTCTTCAATTTGACTAAGGACTAGTTTCTTTATTCTCTCGTTACCATTACCAAAGAAGTTAGAACCAAATCCACAAGTCATATCGATATATTTGTTACCGTCCAAGTCCCAAAGAGTTTGAAGGTGTGATTTATTAACCACGACTGGATAAATAATCTCTTTATTTTCTGGCTTAAAACCACTCACAACACGCGGGTCTGCGTGGGTTTTACGATGATCCTCAGTGAATTTTTTAGACGCCTTGGTTTTAGCGCTATATTGAACAAAAAACTCTTGAATCTTCTTGTTTTGTGCTTCAGTCAGCTTTGCCGTTTTTTCAACCAGAATCTTAGGTGCAGCACCAAACGAGTCCTTAGCTGTTTTAATATCAGCACCACGAACTGATTTCTTACTCTCTTGTTTAAGCTCTTCTTTTGGCAAATCTTTCACTGGCAATTGAGCTGGTGATGAAATCGCCGCTTGCGTTGGTATCAAAGGCTGCATGGCAACTGGTTTCGCATTTCTCAAAAGAAGAATTTGCTGATTCATCAGTTCAATTTGGCGTTGAATAATTTGCTCTACACCAGACGCAGAGGCATTTATTGGCGCTGCCTGATACTGAACTTCAGGTTGGGCATATGTCGCTTCCATAACAGGTGTGATGGACTTCTGCTGGATCTGAACTTGCTCAACTGGTGCAGCATGAGCAACGGGAGTTGATTCTACCCGGATGTTCATAGCAGGGGCCGACTCCTCCGGCATACTCAAAGACACTTTATCAATAAAAGCATCAGCAAGTGCATTGATAGTTGAATACTCTTCAAGCAGCTGCCTGAACGTAACTTGAATTTTGAGCTCTTTTTTAAGTTGCAGTGCAATCTGGGTTAAAAATAATGAATCCATGCCCATCTCAAGGAAGCTCATGTCATTGCCGTAATCCCCAACATCTATTCCCGATGATGTTTCAAAGATTTCAACTAAGACTTTACTTAGTTTTTCTTTCTTAGCGTTTTTCATTGGTTTCTCCGTCTGACTATTTAATATTGTAACTAAACTTTTTGAATATTTTGAATCAAGCCACACTCTGTTTTTTTCAAAGACGTAAACAGGCGCCTGAGTTCGTCTTTGCTCATGATTTCTGAAAAGTAGCCTTGAATCTTTAATCTTGTGTCCATTGAGCCACAGTTCTCCCACAGCACGTAAAACATTAAAGGTTTCGTTTTCTTTTGAATCCCCGAAGACATTTATTGCTCTTAAATCTTTAATCCCATCATGCAAGGCTTGCTTGCGAGATAGATTAACGAGAGTGTTTTTAGGCCCCACTTCTAATAATAAACATTTCTCCTGTTTAAGTAGAAGATTGATCGCGGGGGAAAAGGAGACTGTATTAACGATGTGTTCGGCCCAATAAGACGATGTCATAAGTTCTGCATCATCTCTCTTTAGCGACACAGTCGATAAAATGGAAAACTTCGGAGGATTCATCTGGATGTTATCCAGGAAAGCTTTGAACTCGGCTACCACGGGAACCATCATTCGGGAGTGAAAGGCGTGAGATGTCTTAAGTAAAACAGATCCAACACCTTTCTCATTTAGAAAATCTTGAAACTTCGCTATTTCAGCTTCTTCTCCTGCCACAACAACTGAAACGGGTCCATTAACGGCAGCAATGTCTAAGTTGAAACCTGAAATGTGCTTCCGAATATCTTCATGCGAAGAAGCCACTGACAACATCATTCCTTGTGGCAAATGAGTCATTATCTCAGCTCTTTTAGCAATGACCTTTAATCCATCTTCAAGAGAAAAGACTCCAGCAATTGTTGCAGCTGCGTACTCCCCAATACTGTGACCAATCAAGCCATTGGGTTGATAGCCCATTTCCATCAATGTTTTTGCTAAAGCATATTCAATAACAAAAATCGCCGGCTGAGTGTAAAACGTATTATTTAACTTCTCTTTATTGGTCTCATCAAAAACAATGTCTTTAATACTATAACCAGCAATGTTCTCAAGAATCTCTGAACATCTATCGAATTCTGCCTTGAAAATCATAGAGGAGTCATAGAGACCTTTGCCCATGCAAATATACTGGCTGCCCTGGCCTGGAAAAATCATGTACAGAGTTGCTTTGCCTTTAATCTGGTGGCCACCAGAATTAGCAGGAGAAATCTTATTAAGATCCTCTTTTTTGTTCAGAACCAAAACTCTGCGATGAGAAAACTCTTTTCGACCAACTTCTAGCGTGAATGCTATTTTGCGCCATTCAGCTGCATCTTTATTGGCAAGCATACTTACTAGATTTTGTTGAAGCTCTTTGACCTGTTCTTCACTTCTAGCTGATAACTTAAATAAAGTAGGCTCGTCTTTGCCGAGGATGACTGTTTCCGGAGCAATATATTGTTCAATAACAACATGAGCATTAGTTCCACCAACACCAAAGGAGGAAACACCGGCGCGTCTAGGCAAATCGCTCTCGCTTAACATCGTTGTATCAGAAGAAACAATGAAGGGAGAATCAGATAAATTTAATAGTTTGTTAGGTTTAACGAAATTAACTGTCCCAGGAATAATACCTTTATTAACAACTAATAAAGCCTTGATGAGCCCAGTCACTCCGGCAGCCGCGGTAAGGTGGCCGAGATTGGATTTTACCGAACTCAAGTAACAAAAGTTTTTGTCTTTAGTTGAAACTTCAAAAGCTTGCTTAAGGGCCTCAACTTCAATGGGGTCTCCCACTGGAGTAGCTGTTCCATGGGCTTCAATATATGAGATAGTTCTAGGATCTATATGGGCATCAAGGTGGGCCTTTCTGATAGCATCTGCTTGCCCTTTTGTGCTTGGGGCAGTGAAGCTCATTTTATTAGCGCCATCATTATTAATTCCAACGCCTTTAATGATTCCGAGAATATTATCTCCGGCCTTAACTGCATCTTCTAATCGCTTAAGGACAACGATCCCGGCACCCTCAGTAAAAACAGTTCCGGTCGCACTTTCATCAAAGGGTTTACAGAGCCCATCTTGGGATAATATCCCACCTTCTTGAAAGATATGCCCTGATTTAGGGGCGCCAGAAATAGAGATTCCTCCGGCCAAGGCCATACTACAGTGGCGTAAACGTAGGCTTTTAACGGCTTCAATGATGGCAACTAGCGAAGTTGAACATCCAGTGTGGAGACTAATAGCAGGACCTGTGAAATTTAATTTGTAGGCAACTCTTGTCGCAATGTAATCTTTTTCAAGCCCAAGCATCACGTTGAATTCACCGGCCTGCATAACCTTATCTGGGTTTTGATCAACTAGACGTCCGTACTTACTGTTCCCCATCCCTGCAAAAACACCTATAGTTTCTTTTACTTTTTCAGCATGGTACCCAGCAGACTCAAGGGCCTCTACGGCAATTTCAAGAAACTTGCGCTGCTGAGGATCCATGAGTTCAGCTTCTCTGGGAGTCATACCAAAGAATTTATAATCAAATGATTCCTGGCCTGGATATGATCCATGAGCTTTTATGAAACTTGGATCGTTATAAATTTCTGCAGGTATCGATGGATCAATTTCTGAAAGTTCAAACTTTTCGATGGAATTTTTGCCAGCTAATAGATTTATCCAAAGCTCTTCAACACTATTGGCACCAGGAAACCTCCCAGAGAGTCCAATCACTGCAATATCGCCACTAATAGAAGTCTGCACATCTAGATCGCTATAAACGTCGAGTCCATCCTCTCCATTAATAACGCTGGATAATTTTGAGATTGTTGGATTCTGAAAGAAATCGACAACACTGATTTCCTTTTCAAGTTTCTGATTCATTTCTATTAAAATTCTAATAGCCAGGAGTGAGTTGCCCCCGAGATCAAAAAAACTATCATTAACACCGACTTCGTCCAAAGCAAGGTGCTTCTTCCAGAGTTTTGAAATTGAAATCTCTACATCAGATTCTGGTGCCACGAACTCAGACATCAAGTCCGGTCTTTGACGGGACGGAACTGGAAGAGATTTATAATCGACTTTCCCAGACGGAGTCAGAGGAATCGCATCCATTTTAATGAAATGTGACGGAATCATGTATTCTGGAAGTTCATTGCGTAATTTCTGTCTTAGTACATTACTGTCAACAGAACCAGAGATATAGGCACATATTGTTTTTTCATTTTCTATTTCAATTATTTTAATCGCACTCTGACTAACTCCGTCCTGCTTTTGCAGAACCAATTCAATTTCCCCTGTTTCGATTCGGTAACCTCGAATTTTTACTTGGCCATCTTTGCGACCTAAAAATTGGATAGTTCCATCCTCTGCTTCGATACCAATATCACCAGTTTTATAAATTCGACCGTATTTATCATTAATTAAGAATCTTTCATTGGTTAAATCTGGAGCATTCAAATACCCATTGGCCAAACAGATGCCGGCCAAATAGAGATCCCCCTCGGATCCCTTAATCACGATGTTCATTTCAGCGTCTAATAATAAAACTTGGGAATTTGCGATCGGTTTCCCGATCGGAGGTAATCCTGGCCAGGTTAAAGGGTCACCACTCAGAGTATGACTTGTGACAACGTGAGTTTCACTTGGACCATAATGGTTATAGAGAACAGCATCACTGAGCTTTTGAAAGAATTTTCGAATCGCTGGAGTAATTTTGAGTTGCTCCCCTGCAGTGGTCACTTCTTTCAGGCAAGCCGGAACAAGATTTATAGTTGCTGCTGTTTCTGCTAGCTGGTTTAAGGCAACATAAGGAAGAAAGATTCTGCCAATATTATTCTCTGCAATCGTTTTAAGTAACTTAACAGGATTGAGTCTGGTGTCCTCACTAATTAAAATCAGTTGGCCACCAGTCGTTAAAGTAGAAAAGATCTCTTGGAAATGAACGTCAAAACTAAGCGGTGTGAATTGAAGTGTGGAGAGACCTTGCTTAATTCTTGTTTGGTCATTTTGCCATTCAATTAAATTAACAAGAGCTTTGTGACCAAGGGATACACCTTTGGGGTTGCCGGTTGATCCACTGGTATAGATGACGTAACAGAGGTCTATCAGACTGGGATTGATGCTAATGGGAGAGCTAGAGATTGAACTTAAAACAAGATTCTCTAGCACTAACTTTCTTGCGTCACTGTTTTCGAACAACGAAGAATACTCTTCGTGATTAAGGATCGTCTTAACTCCTGAATGGGCGACCATATATTTTAAACGCTCTACAGGATATTCAGGATCAAGGGGAAGATAAGCTGCTCCTGCTTTTAAAATAGCAAGAACTCCAGCAACCAATTCCGGAGAGCGTTTCAAGCAAATTCCAACTACGTCTCCTGGTTTTACTCCGGCAGAGATAAGCTGATGTGCAAGCTTGTTGGATAACTGATCAAGCTCTAGGTAAGATAATTTTCTATCGCCCATCGAGATAGCGACGGCATTGGCATGTTTAAGGACAGCTTGTTCAAATAAGTTATGAATGAACATAAAGTTCCTTACTCACTACTTTAGGAATTGAGACCACAGTAACCACAGTTTCACCAATTAGCTTAAATGAGCCCTCATAGCGGCCGAGATAACCCTTAAGCTTGGGGTTAGAGCTCTTTAGCTCAAGTTCGAACAGTCCTTTATCGGAAACTAATTTGATCAACTTAACTTCTTTAAAATCAATAAATGTCCGTGCCAATGGAAACAAGGCCTTATAGAGGGCTTCTTTAGCTGAAAAGAGGATGGTGATGTCCGTTTGGTAGTCAGCTCCAGCGATCATGAGGAGCTCTTCTTCAGTGGCGATGACCCTCTCAATCTCTTGTGCCAGCCCGATTTTCATCAATTCCTCGGCATCAATGCCAATGGATGAAATTTCATCTGAAACGGAAACACAGCTGATCGCCATCTGTTTGCTATGGGTGATGCTTCCCAAAATACCTTCAGGCCAAATGGGCTCACGAGTAGGAGCAGCAGGTAATTGGGAAAGATCATAACCAACGACTTTGGAAGCCTGGAAGGCACAATAGCGTCCAGCAATAAACTCTTGCTGACGTGTCTGCGCCACGTTCTTCATTCCATCTGGAAGCCAATTAGAAAAGCTTTTCTCTAATTGAGAATCAAATGGAAGTGGAGCTCCGAAAACCGAAACTCCGTGAATGTTGAAATCAATCAGCATACAGTTCCTAAAATGCGATGATTAGAAAGGCAATCGTAGTTAACATAGTTGCAAATTGAGTCGCTCTTTCCCAAATTTTATCTGCAACAGTGCTTCTCTCAGCATTGAGCATGATTGTGTCGCCCGGTTTAATCACAGGAATGGTATTCATTGCAGTCAGATTAAAATTGATTCTCTCTAACCCCTTAGAGCCTTTTCTGATAACAAACGCTTCCTGATAACCAACATTGGGAATAACTCCTCCCCTCTTGCTTAAATAATAGAAAATATTGGCATCTTCCTTATAAAGACTTTTGCCAGGATTTGCGACTCCACCAATGACTTCAACTGTTGCTGCAATTTGGGCCGTATCGTCCTCGTTAGAAAGATTGATAAAAACAGTGTCTCCACCTGTCCAAGTAAAGGAAGTCCCTAATACGTTATTTTCATAATATTGGTTCAAGCTAACTGAATAAGAGACTGATTGTTGTCTGATAGAAACCATAAAAAAGTCTTGTTTAATATTTCCTGCTAAGCCTCCAGCACTATCAATAATTTTATCAATCGATTCTTTTCTTTTCACAAGGTACATACCAGATTTTTTTACAAAACCTCTTACATCAACCCAATAGTCTTTGCTCACTAGATTGAATGAAACGTTTTGTGCCCCCCTTTGAAAAAAGGAAGTGTAAGCTTCGTGAACTTTTTTTCTAAGTTCTTCGTACGTTAATCCAGTGGTGACTATTTTGACCCCATAAGGAAGTTTTAAAAGTCCATCAAACTGGACTCTGAAAGTGCCTTGAAGTTTTCCATCGGTGGGGTGACTTATAGAAAATAAAAACCCGGGTGCAATTAAATTTTCTGTTTCTTCAAATTGCGGAATATCTTTAATTTCACGAAGATCGGAAGGAGCGGATGATCTGACTTTATTAGCAGCAACATCGTTGAGCTTTTCATATGGGGGATTATTTCCGTGATTGGAAGTTGAGCATCCAGTGACCATAAAGAGCCCGAAAACAAACGCAAACATCAAGCATCGAAACATGTGTCTTTCCCCGGTTAAACTGATTTTGATCAATAATAAACTAAACAATAAAAATAAAGTTTTATTACTTTAGAAGTGTGAAATTTGGACAGGCTATAACTACAAGGGGATAGAAGTCTGGTAGATATGCCTCAACATGAAATTAAGAATTCTCCATTTAACACAGTTCCTAGGGGTAGGAGGACTTGAGAAAGTCCTTTTTCTCCTTATAAATGAACAACTTAAAGCGGGTCACGAGGTTGAACTAGTGGTCTATGATTACGAGCAGTCTTGGGTAGAGTACTTCCGACAGCAGGGAATAAAAGTGGATACAACCTTCATGAAGAGCAAAGGTTATGATCACAAACTCTTAAAATACATCTCGCATAAGGCGAAAAACTTCGATGTGGTTCATACCCATGATCTAAATCCCCATATGTATGCTGCTCCAGTGAAATTTTTACATGGTTTAATAGGGAAAGCATTTCCACGGCTAGTCCATACTGCCCACGGGATGGACCATTTACACAAACGCCCAATAACAAAACTCTATGAAAAGATTTGCTCATATTCCACGGACATCACGATTGGTGTTAGCACCGCCGTGTGCGACTACTATTACGATTTAGGCGTAACAAAAAAGAAAATTGCAAATATAAATAATGGAACTCTGGTTTTAGAGGCACCTGCTTCAAGTGTTCGAGCTGCCAGAGAAAACCTCAGGTCAAATCTGGGACTATCTTTCGAGACGCCGATATGGACCAGTGTCGCAAGAATTGTTCCCTTAAAAGATCAGCTATTAATTTGCGAGGTCGCGAAGCTATTTCCCGAAATGTGCTTTTTACTTGTAGGCCCCTCAGGAGATGACAATTACTGGAACCAACTTCAAGAAATAAGGCCAGCAAACGTTCATATGCTAGGGGCCCGCTCCGACATTAGTGAAATACTCATGGGGTCTGATTATTTTATTTCAGCCTCAAGACACGAAGGTATTCCCGTTTCAGTTCTTGAAGCAGGAGCGCTAAGAATTCCCTGTTTGCTTTCCGATATTCCAGGCCACCAGGTTTTGCAAGAAGGATCTAATGAAAAAGTCGCTTTGTATTTTAAACCTGCAGACCTGAACGACCTAGCCGAAAAAGTGAAAAGTGCCATAGGGAACAAAACACTTACCGACTCGATTGGTTCGGCCCTCCATCAGCACGTAAAAGAAAATTTCTCCTCAACCACAATGTATAAACGCTACCTCGATGCGTATTTGGGTCGACCATGATCCCAAAAAAAGTAATCTTCCTATTTACGCCTGGCCCCATCGGCGGTGCAGAGAAAATTGTTCTCAATGGCGTCAAAGCACTCAGAGCAGAAAATATTGATGTGTCGCTTTGGATTATAAAAGAAGAGAGGGTCCCAGAAGTTGCCAATGCATTTATACAAATATTGAAGGAGCAAAACGTCCAATCGAGAGTTTTTTCATCTCAAAGTATTTTCGATCCTAGGCTCCTGCGTTCTCTGAAAAAATCAATGGAACTTGAACGAGCAACAATTATTCATGCTCATGGATTCAAAGCTGCATTTTATGCTCATTTCACAGCACCTCAAAGTGCTAAACTTATCATCACTCACCACGGAAAAACTGGACACACTTTTAAAGTTAAGCTTTATGAATTTATAGAGACGCAAATCATGAAGAGGGCAAAGGCTGTAATTGCCGTGTCACAAGACATGAAAAGAATGCTTTCAACCTCCGGAATAAGCACCAAGAAAATAACGGTGGTAGAAAACTTTCTCACGACAGAGGTTGTTACAATAAAAAACTCGCAAGTCCCCCCAGTAAAACTCCTATTCGTGGGAAGACTTTCACCTGAGAAGGGATGTTCTGTATTAATTGATTCACTAGCTTCTTTAGATTCCAAAACATTCCATCTCACCATTTTGGGTAACGGTGTTGAGATGAATATGCTTCAGGCCAAGGTAGATTCACTCCAGCTGAAAGAAATGGTCTCTTTTGTAGGTTTCAAAAACAATGTAGCGGAATATATGGCCAATAGTGATGCGTTAGTGATGCCCTCATTTCGCGAGGGGCAGCCTTTGGCACTAATAGAAGCCTGTTGTATGGGACTTCCTATTGTTGCTTCTAACGTCGGAGGGATACCTGAATTAGTCATTGAAAATAAAAATGGTTACTTATTTGAAGCCGGGAATGCTTCCGAACTTTCGATTAAGCTAAATTTGCTGCCACAGAATTTAAAAGCTTTAAAAGAGACCGCGTCTGAGATGAAGGTTAAATCATTCGAGCGGTTTTCAAGTCGTACATGGGCCCAAAACACCATCAAAGTTTATGATATTGCCTTAAGCCAATTATAAAACTTTGTTCCAATATTTTTTTCATCAAATTTAGCTGCGACTACTGCCCTCGATAAATTGAGTTGATCCTGCTGAACTTTATCAAGCTGAATTGAAGAAAGTATTTTAATCCATTCCTCTTTTGTTTCAGCGTTGATGTAGTCACTTTCTGCTAGATCAGCACCCTGCACACCCATCTTTGTGCTGATTAGTCGCCTTCCGAGGGCAAAAGCCTCTACTACTTTTATGCGCGTGCCCGAGCCGTATGTGATTGGAACAATCGTGAAATGACAATCTTCGTAAGCATCCTTAATGGTCTTAACAAAGCCTGCCACCTCAATACCTTTTAGATGCTGATATTTTTTGACCCATTCAATATTTCCTGAACCAACAATTTTCAGAACGGCCTCTGGTCTATTACTAATCACAGAAGGCCAAACTTCTTTCAGAACCCATTCAAGAGCATCGCGATTAGGTGGCCAATCCAGTCTGCCAATAAAGAGAAATTTCACTCCCGGTATCAGGCATGCTTCGAGAGGCCGATCAAAATTAAGACCCAGAGGAATGAGTTCACATTTTGTAGTAGTGATCTTTTTAATTTCAACCATATCTTCTTGGGCAATCGCCGCTATTGCATAACTATAATCAATAATAGCTTTCTCAAATTTCTCGACCAACTTAGATTGAAAATAAAGGATCAGCTTGAGAAGGGGTGATTTTTTTTCCTTATAGGCCTTCTTCCATAAATCAACTTCTAGGTTATGTGCCCTATAAATGACCCTGGAAGTTTTGAATGAGGGGTGTAGAGCCCCTTTTGACATCAAGGCAGCACCTAAATGGAGACCATCTAACAAAATATAATCATATTTCTGAGATTCAATAATACTTCGTACTTTTTCTTGGAGTCCCTTATCAGAAAATGAAGAAAATGTTAAAGGGGTAAAAGTTTTAAAGAGAAACTGTCTGAGATAATACAACTTCTTAGGCAACCCACTTTCTGGTAGAGGTCTTGGAACAATAAAAACGTTCTTTACCGCCCAGCTTTTCTTCATTAATTCAGGTTCGGTCTTTTCGGCCAATTGCGGAAGACACAAGACATCCACATCGGCGCCAGCAGCTACTGTGTTTCGAATCAAACTGTCAGTTGCAACTCTAGCCCCGTCGGTCACAGGGAATGTCCACTTGGGAATCATCCACAAAATTTTCAGCGGAGTTTGGTTATGTTGCATCTTAGTCTTTTTTGAGAACAAAAATGACAACACCACCGAGGTATTTGAGTGCCGGGATTTTATTCATGAGGAATAAATCAATTTTTTCTAGCGTCGATGGCTGAGGGTCGCTACCTTCTCTAAAAAACTTATCAAACCGAGCAAACAAGAAATATCTTTTTAAAATGGTTTGAGGGAATATTTTCAGAATGGTCTCAATGTCGTTCTGATTCAATTTTCTCTCATCTTCGGTAATATGGAGGTCAAATGACTTCTTTTTCGGGGCAAATAATTTAACTATCCAAGTATTTCGGATCAAATCGAGAAGAGGAACCTCCAGAGGCTCTCTGAAAACAGCGACTCCACCCGACTTAAGGACCCTTTTACATTCAGTAACAGATTTTTCTATATCAACGTGGTGAAGAATATCGATTCCTGCAATGAAGTCAAAGTGATTGTTAGGATAAGGCAGCACTTCTGCTGGAGCGACTTGGAAATGACCTTGTCCAGAAAAGCCATTTTTCTCAAAGACTAAATGGGAGACAGCAACATTAGATTCACTAATATCGAAGCCTTCTACTTTATATCCAATTTTAGCAAATCTAAGGGCGTTGTCACCTGGGCCGGAACCAAAATCTAACATGAGAGCATTCGGCTTAAAACTATCAGCTGCGAGGTGGTAAACTGCCCAGTATGAATTCCAAGGCCGCTTCTCAGTCGAGACGACGGGCGAGAAATCAATTTTTCGATTTAAATCAAAACTTCCGGCGTATTGATCATAATACTCTTTTTCACGCTTTTGACGTTCTGTAAGGTCTACCACGGAAGACATTTTATCCCTCTCTCTGTGTTTCCCAAGTTGATTCCAAATTGCTGGTAATAGTTTTAACCAATGCGACAAGTGAGGCCGCATTCAAAATAAGAAAATACAATGGAATAGCTGCTAATCGGTTGTGAATGCCATTTTTCTCAAGTGCGTAAGCACATAAGGCAATAAAATAGAACAAGAACTGCAGCACAAGTAAGACAACGGCGAAAACGTTTTGAGGATCGGCCCAAACTGCATAGTTGTTAATTACAAAAAGTGAAATAATAAAAACAGGAATTAACCAACGAAGAATCTTGTGGCTAATCAATTGAAAGAATGGAATCGGGTAGGCCACAGGATTAAGAATTTTTCTAGCATGTAGCATCCCAGTCATACCGCCACGGATGACTCTAACTCTCATATTCCATTCATTTGCCACTTTTTTAGTTGTATCTTCAAAGCACAAAGCTTCTTCTTCATAAACGACTCTAAATCCCTTCATAACCAGCATTAAAGGACCCGTAAAATCTTCGATTATATTCTCTGGAAGCGGAGTATAGAGCTCCTTACGAAAGGCAGTCACGCACCCAACAGATCCAGTAAGTGTTCCCATTGAAGTTTGAGCTTTTTTAATCGTGGATTCATATTTCCAATAAAGCTTCTGCCCAGTCCCCATTTGTGTATTAGTCGAATCTCTATAGATCAAATGCCCTGTAACCATACCAACTTTGGGATCGGCGAAATTGCGAACCATTTTCTGAACGGTGTCTTCTTTATACGTAGTGGTTGCGTCTGAGAATATGATGATCTCGCCTTCAATTGCGGCCATGGCAACATTTCTTGCCTCGGTTTTCCCAACACGTCCCTCAACTCTAAAAAGCTCTACACCTTTTGCAGCATATGATTTAACAATTTCATCAGTGCCATCAGTTGAACCGTCACTAACGACAATAATTCTGAATTTTTCTTTGGGATAATTGAGATTCAAAGTTTCTTCAATTTTCTGAGCGATACCTTTTTCTTCATTATAGGCAGCAATCAACATCGTTACGTGTGGCTGGATATCATTTTTATGAACTTTACGACGGATAAGTTTACCCAGAAGAATAACGGCAACAAAGTAACCAAAATAGGTATAAAGAACAATTAAAATCAAATTTACCAGAATTGTACTCATGCAAAACCTCGGGAGTATTTTTGACCATTATTTATATGATAATGAGTAATAACTAAAGCCAATAAGATATATGGGTAAAGAAGATAGGTATGTGAAAGAAAAGTTATGGCCATTCCATAACCGGCAATCCCTAAAAGATACTCTGGTTGCTCAATTCGAATTTTCCAAGCGGCGAAAGCACCGTAGAGCCAGAGACTGGCAAATAAGAAAAGAGCCGTAAAGCCGCCCTCGCCTAGCGCAAGTACCCAAGATGAATGGGCCGTCATGTGTTCTTTTTCTGATCCAACGTTTCCATCAGGAGCGTAGGCTGGAAGATTTCGTGGAAATCCCCAGAAGCCAACTCCAAAGACTGGATTTCTAATGGCCATATTAAGACCAGCTTTCCAAAATAAAATACGGTTAGATGTAGACCCCTCTACATCCTCAGCATCCCTATTCATCATTTTAAAAGCACCCAGAGTCCCAACTAAACCAAAGGCTATCGCCAGTCCCAGGATTTTTTTATTCTTTATTTTGATTAAAGTATAGGCTCCGAAGATGGCGAAAATTCCTAAGAGGGCCCCGCGTGACTGAGATTGCCAAACCAGGTAGACCATAGCGCCTAGCCCAGCGAGGGAAAACAGCCAATTAAAAGGCCGGAGACCCGTTTTGAGAATGAAAAATATGGTAAATGGGATTGCAAGCACAACAATTGCAGCAATATCATTGGAGTTTGAAAGTATTCCAACGCTTTCTAGTCTCTCGCTTGCATCTTCAACAATAGTTGGGAGTTCCATCATGCTAGATTTATAAAAGCTGACAAAACACTTCTCTAAAATTGCCAAAACCAAAACGGCCTTAACAGGCAGGATATCCTGAGTTGTATCAAGTCCATTTTGAATAAGAATAAAGAGAATAACACCCTTACTAAAGATTTCTGAAAACTGAAACATCGCTTCATCCGCGTGATTGGATAAAAATCCAGACATAAAAATCCAGACCGAAAATGCCAGGAGCAGAAATGTGCCCAAGTTAAAGCGGAAGTAGAACTGTTTTTTAAATAATTTATGGGCAAATAAGCTGAGAAAAGCGAGATATGAAACATCTCGAGGCATTGAAGACATCATCTGATTGTCATAGCTTTCCCAAGGTCTTGATAATAAGAGGTAAACCAAAAAGCTAATCGCATACTTGGGATGGATAATCGAAAACATCACCAGCATGCTGAATTCAATGGCGAGAAACATACCTCTCGTTTCCCAAGCGTCCATCAGAAGAAAGAAAACACCTACAGTAAAAGCTCCAAGAAAAAGAACCACCAATCTTCTCGACTCCAAACTAGCTGTTTTTTTTAATTCTGGAAGATCCATGACCAAAAAGAATGAGAACGCGCAAATAACAAGCGCGAAAAAGAACTGATGAGAATTTAAAACCAACTGATTAAATTCTAACAAACTAGCCTCGTAGTGTACTAATCTCAGGATTATCGCGTTTTAAAGCAGGTCCAGAGCTAACCTCATTCATTTTAGGCAAGACACCTAAAACAAAAGTGCCCAACTTCTCAGCTTCAAGTGCCAGCTGCTCATCTTTTGAAGGAACAATAATTTCGCTAATAAAGACATAAATAAAAGAGATCACAAGACCAAGAATAAATCCCAAACTAGCAAAAAGTCTTTTTTTAGGCCAAATAGGAGCAGTGGGGAGTTGAGGCGTTTTGATCAGTCCAATGTAGTTTTGAAGAGATTTCTTTTCAATCTCCAAAGCAATATTAAAGTCGTGATATTTTGCATAAAACTTACTGGAAAGTTGCTCTGAAACTATTTTATCATGAGTCATGCTCATCGGTAGATCCACCGCTGAATCGTCCTTAGACATATCAAATTCTTTCAACCAAGAATTTATTGTTTTCTGTCTCTGTTTCAAGTTCAACATGATCGGGTGATTCGTACTATACTGCTTTGAGAGAGCAGCAATACTAGTGTTCACTTTTACTAACTCTTCTTTTAAGACATCAGGGGATTTCGAAGCAAGGGTCTTATCCGATCCCTTTTGGGTAAATTTCTGAGAAGCATTGAATGAGTTGAGCTTTCTGATCATTACTTCTTTAACAAGTTCAATTGTGCTGATACGTTTTCCAACAATATGGTCCTTAACTTGTCTGAGTGTTCTTTCAGTAATTTCTTTAGCAATATAAGGATCAGAATGTGAGAATGAAATCTGATAACTCTGTCCACCAGTAGAAAAATAAGAAAATTTGTCTCTTAGTGCCTGACGCTCTTTAGCTATTTCGCGATCATCTTTGGTTTCAGAATACATTTTATATCTCTTACCAAGATCATCAATAAACTCATCGCTTATAGCTTCTTTAACCATAGAATCAATGGCAAATCTCATTTCTGGGATGTTGTATACATCAGGAATAACACCAGAGATAAGTGGGTTCTGGAAATATTTAGAATACACATTAATTTCGAACGTAGAAGTATATTGCTTACTAATCCAGAAAGTAAGCTGAAAACAAAAAGCCACAGTTAAAACACAAATCAAAACTATTCGATTTCTGTACTTACTAATCGTTTTAATTAAGTCTCGAAAAAAAATCTTGTCAGAATTCATTTAGATACCCTCGTTCTTAACTAGGCCAATAATAGGGATTTCTCGATCAATCAGTTCATTCGTAATGAACTTCTCTTTATCACCCATACTTTTTGAGCTGCGAACTAATATCGCCCCATCAATTGGAAGAATTGGAAAAATCGTTTTATCTGCACGCTTTAATGTCTTCATATTAATAAAGACAACATCATAATCCTTGGTCATTTCGTTAAAATGAGACATTTGTGTGCTGACTTTCTCGGCCTCAGGAATATTTTTTAGAAATGAGAGGTCATCGCCATGAAGATAATCGAGACCAGCTGTCGTAGTTGGTCGTATAAATTGGGAATTGGCAGCTTCCTGAGACAACCTTGTTTCAAGCACATCATTTCTTTCTGACTGGCAGTCGTAAATTAAAACTTTCTTCTTATATATTTGAGTCAGAACTGGCGTGCACTCTGAAAGAAAAAGGGATTTGCCTTCACCGTTGCAATCCGAAGCCACCAATACGTACTTGGCCTCATGAATCCTGAGAGCATAGTCGATATTTTTAGCAAGATTATGCAAATGCTTTTCTAAAGTCATATCCATGGCCATCCCCTTAAAGTAATTACAGACTTTAAATACCCCAAGCCTTAACCCGATGCAAAACAATCAGGTATAAGATCACCTTAAGTCACTGACATTGCGTAATATTTACACAGTTTGCTTTAGCTTTAGTCGGATCGAAATTATGTTCTTGCGTTCAAAGACGCACCGCAAAACACCTCAATCTTGACGAGGCTCTTGGGCTATTTCACAATCAAACCATGAGTGACCCAACAAATATTTTTACGAAAGTTCCAGACCTTAACTATGTTGAAGACATGCGGGAAGTTTCGCCCGAAGCTTTTGATAACATTGTCCAGAATCGACGATCCGTGCGTGCTTACACGGATGAGAAAATCCCTCAAGAGGTTGTTGAAAAAGTTTTAGACTGGGCCCTCCTTGCTCCCAATTCATCAAATCTTCAGTGCTGGGAATTTTTCTGGGTAAAACATCCAGTTAAAAAAGCACGTTTGATTGAGGCGCTGTTTAGTCAGCCAGCAGCACGTACTGCTCAAGAACTGATTGTTGCTGTGGCAAAATTAGAAACCTGGAAAAAAAACAGAATTCAAATGCTTGAGACGTTCGATAAAAGTGGAGAAAAAATTCCAGAATCTGCTCGCGCGTACTATAGCAAGCTTGTTCCTGTGGCCTATACCCTTGGACCACTTGGAATCCTTGGACCCTTTAAAAGAATATTTATGACTATCGTTGGTTTATTCCGGCCTATTCCTCGAGAGCCAAAATCAAAGGCAGATATTAGAGTTTGGGCACATAAGTCGACTGCCTTAGCGTGTGAAAATATCATGCTAGGATTCTCGGCTTTTGGATACGACACATGTCCGATGGAAGGATACGACTCGGCCAGAGTCAAAGACATCCTTGAACTAGGCGCAGAATCTGAAATCTGCATGGTCATCAGTGCTGGTAAGAGAGCGAAAAATGGAGTCTATGGTCCCAGAATTAGGTTTCCTAAACCACAGTTCGTCAAAATTCTTTAAAAATAGGCTATTTTCCTAGGTATTAAGTAGGCAATTTTATCCTCCATCAGAGGGGATATATTTGCCCTCGTTAAGAGTATTTTGGTTGTTGTCATAATCATCTTATGAAGACAATTTTTTTACTCCTGGTAGTAATGTTTCTCGCTATTTCTTGTACTCCAGCGGAGGTACCGCCGGTCGGAACTCCTCCCACGGACCAAGACCCAAATCCTACTCCGGACCCGACTCCAGATCCTATCCCGGACCCAATCCCGGATCCAACTCCGGACCCAAGTCCCCAGGCCTACCTCCCACTCGGAGTTGGCGGTGGTGGGGCGATGAGTGGTGTAGCGATAAGTCCCTATAGCAATATCTGGTTTGTTGGAACTGACATGGGAACACTTTTTCGCAGTACTGATTTAGGAAAAAGTTGGGATTCGGTTAATCATTTAGAGGCAGTCTTTAACTCTGAATTAACTCGCGCCGTTTCTCCGGGCTTTAGCTCCGATGGGACGACAGTTTTCCACGCATCAGCTGGAATAAATCCGAAGCGCAGCTTTGATGGGGGAATTACCTTTTCATCAATCTCCATGGGACTGACTGCTGGCGAATATATTAAATACTGGCACTCAGATAGTACTGACGCGAATTTAATTTATGCTGGAACTTCGAAAGGTCTTTTAAGAAGTGAAAACAAAGGGACAAGTTGGTCTCGGGTATCCTCTTTCTCTGAAGAAGCTGTCGGCAGCTTTATCGATGACGCCACCAATACTTTTTATCAGGGAACAACAACTGGTGTCTGGAGTTCAACTGACGCTGGAAAAAATTTCACAAAAATTTATACACCTTCAGGTGTCCAGATTCGCCAATTCACTGGGGGAAAGGATGCTAATGGTTTAACCCTCGCCTTCTCTGACAACGACGGAACGAAGGCTTGCTCATGGGTTTATCCTTATCTGGCCGAGTGGGGACAGAGTTCTATTGATGCCACTGTTGCGAGTTGTGGTTATGTTTGGGTCAACACTTCAGGAACAACCTTTGCCAAGAACTCGCAAGTCGTGGGTGATCATTTAAAGATGGCCGAAAATGATTCTCAAACCATCTATGTAACAGGTGGAAGAAAATGGATTAGACAGTACGGCACTAAAGTTCATGTGACGAAAAACAAAGGACAGAGTTGGGATTTAAAACTCCATCAGATGAACTGGGACGTTACTCCGTACCTTGCCTGGCCTCGAGCGAATTTAGAATACTCTGCTGTCGCCTTAGATGTTGGATGGTGGGATGACGGTTATGAAAGCTTCGAAATCAATCGTAGAAATTCGAATATCGCAGCAGGCTCAGGTTACTTTTTTATGCACTCTACGATGAATGCCGGAACCAACTGGCTAGCTCCTTTCACAGAATATGCAGATACGGGAACTTCAGCTGCCAAGAAAAAATGGAAGACTCGCGGAATAGAAGTCATCTCAATTTATCGAATGAAATATCATCCAAAGAATTCAAATATCTTTTATGCTGCTTCGGCCGACATTGGAGGAATGGTTTCAGAGGATAGTGGCAAGAGCTTCAGAGTTTCCAAAGCTCAATACAATAGTAACTATGATTATAGTTTTGATGAAAATGATCAAAATGTCGTGTATGCAGCATCTGGAAACTCTCATGACTGGCCTAATGACTGGCACGCCAATGCGATCACCAATAATGGGGGAATCTATAAATCCGCCAATAAGGGTATGAGCTGGCAGAGACTGACTCCTGACAATGCACAATTCAATCGTCAATTCCTTTCAGTGGGGTACGACTCGGTTCACGGTATTATTTATGGAGGATCACACGAAGTTGGGATTGCTCGATCAATAGATCAGGGAAAAACGTGGAGTTATTTCAATGCAGGTCTTCCAACAGGAAATAAAATTATTCCACAAATTGAAGTCGATCCAAGAAACGGCAACGTCTATGCCCTTTTGACTGGAGATGCTCCTAGTTTCACTAATCAGGCAAAAACGGGAATTTATTTTCTAGATGTGGCGAATGCTTCTCAAACCTGGACCCTTCTTAGAGGAACGGTTCATTACCCAACAGATGCTGATGCCGGCTACAAACTCTGGTATTATCCAACAGCTTTCGCAATTGATTTTGATGCTCCTAATGGCACTGATAATTTATGGCTGGTTGATTACGAAAACAAAGGCAACTGGCTCATGACGGGAGTATGGAAAACGACGGATCGTGGTGCCAACTGGCGACGAGTAAAACAATTAACTCATCCTACCGACATCAAAATCGACCCTACGGATCCTAATCGGGTCTATGCTTCGGGATACTACACCCTGGATGGAAGCTGGGGGAATGGCGGGCAGTACTATTCAACTAACGGCGGAACAACTTGGACCAAAAATACCGAGCCACCACTACAGCAAAACTCAAGAAGTGTTGTCATTGATCCCGTGGATTCATCGAAATTAATTTATTCCTACTTTGGTGGGGGGATGCTGAGTGGAAGAAACCCTGCCAGTCTTTAGTTACAATGGGTTGCAATATCAATTTTACACACTTTATCTATTAGGTACGTGACACCAATTTGTAAAATGCTATAAGCATCGACATGTCTAACCGAGCTAAAACTATTCTTCTACTGATCGTAGATACACTTATACTTTTTGTGGCCTTGAGCCTTGTTGCGTTCTCCCGAAAGCCAGACTCAGACACGGGTCTGTTTCTGTCCCAGCACTATGCCCTATTCGCCTTTATCTTTCCGGTATGGATACTGATCTATTTTATTGAAGGGATTTACACACTCACAACTTACAATCCCGCCAACCTCTCCATTTCTCTTTTGAGATCGACCTTTTTATCTGTCTTTGTTTCCTTCATTTTATTTTATTTTATTCCAAGTCATTATTTTGTCATTACTCCAAAGACCACCCTCATTTTAACCGCAATCATTTCGATCCCCCTACTTCATAGCTGGAGAAAGTTTTTCTTCCTCTACTTTGGTATGGAAAATCAACAACAGGGAACTCTGCTGATTGGCTCTATCAGCACGCTAGAGTTAGCTGTAGATGAGCTTCTTCGTAAACCTCACTTAGGCTACAGGCTTGTGGGGACACTGACACCGGAAGAAGCAATCAATTTTGAGCCGCCCAAGGAAACAAAACTAGTAGCAATTGAACGGAATTTAAAAAACTCACCTGAACTCTATAAAAAATATTTCTCACTTCTAGGGTCTGGGATAGAGGTGATGGATCTCGCCAAATTCACGGAACAAATATCTGGAAAAATCCCACTTCAATCAATTGATGAATCTTGGTTCATTGAATATTGTGGTCACATTGAAAGTCGCTCGTACGATTTTTACAAGGCGCTCATTGACCGCCTAGTTGCTATTTTACTTATCATTATTGTTTTTCCAATTTACCTCATCATCCTCCCTTTGCTCTTAATTGTTCATGGGCGTCCTGTATTTTTTAAGCAGACAAGAACCGGACTCAATAATAAGCCGTTCACGTTATGGAAACTCCGCTCAATGGTAGTAGATGCAGAAAAAGCAGGCGCTCAATGGGCCAAACCAGGGGATGCCCGGGTCACAACGGTTGGGAAATTTTTAAGAAAAAGTCGCCTGGATGAGCTACCTCAATTAATCAATATTTTTAAAGGCGAAATGAGCCTGGTGGGCCCCCGACCTGAGAGGCCAGAAATTATTGATTCAAAGCTCGCCCCAAATATTCCTTTTTACAACCTTCGCCATCTGGTTAAACCCGGAGTGACGGGTTGGGCCCAGGTGACTTTCCGCTACGGCTTCTCCCAAGAGGATTCAGCAGAAAAGCTCCAGTTTGACCTTTTTTACGTTAAGAACAAAAGCTTATGGCTCGACCTCCTGATTATTATTAAGACTATAAAAACTGTCCTAACTGGTGCTGGCCAGTAAGGGGTGAATAGACCATTTTGCAATTAGGTTTTCTTCTTTACTAGCCCCTCTTATCACGATACTTTTTCACCATTATCCAAGGTGTTAGGTATGTTAATCAGGGAACTCATTCAGCGTCGTTTGGACTCGTCTGTTACGATTTTTAATCGTGAAGGCGTCGCGATTTCGGATACCCAAATTAAAAACGAATATTCTGCCATCAAACAATACCTGTTAGATTTCCATTCCAGTCCTCAGGACTGTGTGGCGATCAAACAACACAAAGATTATCGCTATTTTTTAACCATCCTCGCATGTCTGGAAATAGGGATCCCATATATTCCAATGAAATATGATTATCCGATGGACCGTGTTGAGCAAATCAAAGAAGATTCGAAATTCACCCTGCTGGCCGATGATGCAAAGATTGAAGAACTTATTGCTTATACAGGCAGAACAAAGACTCTCCTTCCTGATGCCTCTTCCGAAAAAGATGCTTACATTATTTTTACATCTGGCAGTACGGGCAGACCCAAAGGTGTGATCATTCAAAGACAAGCCTTGGAGAATTTTTTTACTTTCATTCAAGATGAATTTCCTGCTGTTAACGACCAGGACAAGCTTCTTCAAGTGGCAGAATTCTCTTTTGATCAATCGGTAGTTGATATCGCGTTATTTCTCACAAAAAACTTAACGTTTCATTTCTCAAATTTTGAAAACAATATTTTCAAGCTTGGTTTTGAGATAGAAACACATCGGATCAGCGTCCTAAATACTGTGCCGAATACACTTAATATGTTTCTTTCTGAATTTGTGGCTGAAAGAATGGACTATAGCTGCCTGAAACACCTTTTTCTAGGCGGCGCTCGCTTCTCTCACGGACTCTATATAAAATGCGTGAAGTACTTTAATAAAAGTGTTGATATCTACAATCTTTATGGCCCAACTGAAGCCACGGTCTACTGCCACGTTAAAAAGATTTCATATGACGAGTCAGCCGATTGCTTTAATGGAAACGTCTCCATTGGCCATCCCTTCGCAGGAGTGACTGCTCATATTGTAGTGGATGATAAAATTGCTCCGGCCAATGAAAAAGGCGAACTTTACATCGGTGGAGTTCAAGTCATGAGAGAGTACATCAACAACCCAGAACAAACTGCTAAGGCACTGGTGCAATTTAATGGTCAGACTTATTACCGCAGCGGTGATTTAGCCTTTCAAACAGAAAGTCATGATTTCTTTGTTGTGGGGCGGGTAGACGACACAATTAAATACCGCGGCTTCCGCATCAATTTGCTGGATATCGACTCTTATATTACCCGTCTTCCCTACGTTCAGGATTCAGTCACTATTGCGATCCCTAACGAAATTACTGAGAACCAAACAATAGGGTTCATTATTTTAAAAGAAAAAAAGACCGTTAAAGAAATCAAAACTGATCTCGCGGAACTTCTCCTCGACTATCAAGTTCCCGAAAAAATTATATTCACAGATAAATACCCTACGAACGTTTCTGGAAAAGTTTGTAAAAATACCCTCAAGGCCCAGTACCTCGAGTCTCTAAATAAGGCTTAAAATGAACAACATTGATATCCTCAAGACTGTTACTTCAATCATTCAAGAAACCCTTGAACTTCCTCAACTGGTCGTGACAAATGAAACATCGGCCAATGACGTGGATGAGTGGGATTCGATGACACACATTCAGTTGATTGCAGCGATTGAAGCAAAATTTAAAGTCCGTTTCGCTTTAGGGGAACTCCAGACTCTAAAAAATGTCGGGGATATGATTGCCTTGATTACGAAGAAGCTTAATAAGTAATTATGCTTTTTAATTCGTACGCTTTTATTTTTGCCTTTCTCCCTATCGCTATTCTGGGCTACTTTACCCTTAATCATCTTAAGCAAGTCACCTTGGGTAAGATTTGGCTGATTACAGCTTCACTTTATTTCTATTCTTATTGGAACATCAAAAACCTTCCTCTGCTATTGACTTCAATCTGTGTGAACTATTTTATTGGCCAGCTCCTGATGGCCCCAGAAGGAAAAAACAAAAAGCTCATCTTTCGTCTTTCATTAGTTTTTAATATTGGATTGTTGTGCTTCTTTAAATATGCCGGTCTTATGGGCTTTGCCAAAATTGCCCTTCCTCTTGGGATAAGCTTTTTTACGCTTCAGCAAATTGGCTACCTGGTAGATGCTTATGAAGGGCTAACTGAGAGAAAAAGTTTTATCGACTACGCGTTTTTTGTTTCATTTTTTCCTCAACTGATTTCAGGTCCAATTGTTCATTACCAGCATCTGATGCCGCAAATTGAGGCCAAAGATAACAAGCAGTTTAATGTCGATCAGTTCTCCCTCGGAATATTTCTCTTTTCTCTGGGTCTGATCAAAAAAGTGCTGGTATCGGGGACATTCTCCGGTTGGGCAAGCCCAGGCTTCGACGAAGCCGTCAGTCTAGACCTACTCGCTGCGTGGAAAACCAGTCTCTCTTATACCTTCCAGCTCTACTTTGACTTCAGCGGATATACAGATATGGCGATAGGTCTTGGGCATATGTTCAACGTAAAACTTCCCCAAAACTTCAACTCTCCTTTTCGCTCTACTTCCGTCATCGAGTTCTGGACCAGATGGCATATGACTCTGAGTCAGTTCATCAATACGTATGTCTTCACTCCAATAGTCAGGGCGATGCCCAAGATTAATTTTCGCACGACTATGATTGCGACTTTTCTCGCAATGTTCATTGCCGGCGTCTGGCATGGGGCCGGAATAAATTTTGTCGTTTACGGGGCCTTGCACGGACTCGCACTGGTCGTTAACCACATCAGAAAAAAGAAAAAGAAAAAATTCTCTAAAGCCTTCGCTTGGTTTTTAACTTTTAATTTCATTAACATTACCTACGTGATCTTTCGCGCAAAAAACTTAGATGATGCTCTAAAAGTACTAAAGGGCATGATTGGTTTAGGTGGGGTTGTAGTGCCTAAAATTGGTATCAAATCCGTTGGGGCATTTCAGGACTTTGGTTTTAAGATCGGAACCTACCTCTACCCTGACGACTATTTGCTTCTCGCCATGTTAGGTGGGGTTTTCTGGGTTATTTTTAAGACAAGGAATTCAGGAGAGCTTGAAAAATCATTTAAGCCCGATACGAAGATAGCTTTGGCCTGTGGAGT
This sequence comes from Halobacteriovorax sp., assembly GCA_020048985.1. Taxonomy (GTDB): domain Bacteria; phylum Bdellovibrionota; class Bacteriovoracia; order Bacteriovoracales; family Bacteriovoracaceae; genus Peredibacter. The sequence continues at coordinate 67,480 of JAIFLR010000016.1, forward strand.
CGCTTTTGTTTTTTGTCTTTTTGGGATGAATAAAATCACTGAATTTATTTATTTTAACTTTTAATATGAAATTTATAATTACCTTTGTTCTCACTTCATTTATTTTGGCCTCAACCTTTTACGGGTTGATTCTAGCAGTTGATCCCTATAATAAATTTGGGAATAACCTTTTTGGATTTGAAACCAAGGCGGTGGACTTTGCACGCCAAAATAAATTTAATCAAGTAGAACACGCCAAGGTCGACTATACCGCCTTTCTCATGGGAAGCAGCTCGGCGCACCGTTATATGACCAAAGAGATTAACCGCCTGAGCGGCCTCGTTTCTTATAATTATTCAACTCAAAGTGCTACTCCTGAAGATTACATCTCCATGACTCGTCATATTCTGAGCAAGTTTAAACCCAAGCTGATTCTTCTCTCCATGGAATTTGAAGTTTTAAACGAAAATACAAAAACCGATGATATGTTTTATTCTTCCCCTTTAAAAAAATTCTTGAAAGAAATTCCCGCCGAAGAACTCAAGGCCCCATTATTTAATGATAGTTACCTGACTCTTGAAGCGATTGTGGATTCAGTAAAGGTGATTTGGGTTAATCTTTTTGGCGAGGCCCGCCACCCCTACCTTGAGCATGGTGATCATATTGTTGAACCCACCCCAAAAAGTATTGTGGTCAAACAGTTTAGTTATCCAGACTATACATTTTCTCCAAGACGTATTGAGTATCTTAAGATGATGAAAGATTTAGGGGATAAGAACGGCTTTAAGGTCATGGTGTTTACCTCACCACTATCTTACGAGCATCTTTCCAGAATTAACCAAGACCCAAGTCTTAAGGCCAAACACGCCGAATTCAAGTCGACACTGGTTGATATATTTGGGGAGATTTACGATTTTCAAAATGAAGGGATTAAGCCCTTCGATACCACGCGCTTTTTTCGTGACTCAAATCACCCAACTCATGAATTCTCTACGATGGTTCTAGAAGAAATTTTTGGAAAAAATCCACCGACTTTTGGCAGACTGATTAAGAAATAGTCGCGAGCACTGATTTGATTTCTATATCTTCCGCACATTTAAAGTGACCCAAAGGACAGGCCTTGTGGCCGTGAAGACCACAGGGTCTGCAGCTTAATAGATTTCCCATGTCCACTACGACAGAATCATCTGCAAGAGGCGTGTAACCAAATTCCTGGACGGTAGAGCAAAAAATGGCGGTGGTTTTCGCATTCACACAAGACGCCAGATGCAGAGGGGCCGAATCATTCACAAAAACGCGCTTGGCATTTTTCATCAGGGCGGCAGAATCCAGAAGATTCAAAGCGCCGCAGAGGTTTTCAGTATTAGGTATATCTTTTCGAATCCGGTCACAGAGATCCTTATCAGAAGGCGCACCCGTGAAAAGAACTCGACCGAGCTTTGCCAACTCAACAGTGAGTTCACGGTACTTATGCTCACTCCAGGCCTTGGTAAACCAAACAGAAGCAGGAGCAACTACAAAATAATCCCCATGAACATGCGGGACCACTTTGGCGAAATGTTTCTCCATTAAAGGGAGCTCTGGCTTATAAATTTTTGAGTTATCCACAATCTTTAAAGTCGGGTCGGCTTTTTGCAGAAGCTGCAGATTTCTCTGAACCTCGTGCCAGACACCGCTCATGGTTTTATGAGGAATGAGATGATTTACTTTATGGGTGTAAAAGAAACTCAGCGGATTCTGCGCAAATCCTGCCTTAAAAGGGGAATGCATGAGGGCCGAAACCAAGCCGCTATTAAAATGGCGATGAAGATTAAAAACCATATCAAAGCGAATTTTTCTCAGCTCTGAAATCAACCGCAGGAGATTTCTGGTCTTGCCACCCTGCTTGTCCCAAACCCAGACCTTATCAACACTAGTTAGGCCCTGAATCACCCCTTCGTTTCCTCGTCTGAGGAAAAAATGAATCTGCGAATTCGGGTATTGGGTTTTGACGGCACGTGCAAAGTGGCTAGCGAGGATCGTGTCACCAATGAAGGCGGTTTGGATTATAAGAATTGTTGTGGGCGAGGCATCATTCATACGTTAAGATTATCACATAATTATGGAAAAAATCACTGCGATAATCCCCACATTTAACGAAGAGTTGCATATCAAGGAAGCGATCGAATCGGTGCTTTGGTGTGATGAAATCATCGTGGTGGATTCATTTTCTAAAGACAAAACCGTGGAGATCATCAAAAGTTTTCCGCAGGTGAGACTTTTGAAGCACGAATACGAGCACTCAGCGGCCCAAAAAAACTGGACCATTCCCCAGGCCACTCACCCCTGGATTTTTCTCCTCGATGCGGATGAAAGACCAACTCCGGAGTTAGTGGAAGAAGTTAAAGCGGTAGTCAAAGCGGGAACCAAGTACTCTGCGTTTTGGATTTACCGAAGAAACAACTTTATGGGCAAACGAATCAACTACTCGGGCTGGCAGTCTGACAAAGTGATTCGCCTCTTTAAAAAAGATGAATGCCGCTACCAGAATAAACATGTCCACGCAGAAATTGAAACGAAGGGTGGAATCAGTATTCTAAAACACAAACTGATCCATTATACCTATAAAGATCTCGAGTCATACCTCAAGAAAGCTGACCGCTATACAACGTGGGGGGCCTTGGACCGCTACCATAAATTTCAAAAATCGGGTCGCACCATTGGACTGCCCTATTTGATTCTTCGCCCCTTTGGCCGTTTCATCAGACACTACTTTTGGCGTTTAGGAATATTAGACGGGACTCACGGTTTCGTGGTTTCAGCATTGGCCTCTTATAATGTTTTTATTCGGGCAGTGAAAATTTGGCGTTTGCAAAACGGCGAGAAGCTTGAAGATCAGTTTAAGAAATAAGTTTGATCAAATCCTGAAAGAAATAGAAGAATAGTCCTAACTTCGTTCCTAGGTACACAAATTTAAAAAGTGATGCAGTGTTTTTCATAGTGGCGTGATCATAGCCTTTCCTGATATGAGGATGGTGAAAATCCCGCTAATCTGGTAATTTTTACTCTCAAACCGAGGAATTCCCCATGAAACTTCAAGAACTTATAGGCCAAACAGACCTGGATATGACGCTCGCTCATGTCAAAGCTTTCTTCCTGGGAGTCATGAGTGCAGAGAAGCCACTTCCCTTTGTTAAGGCGATGGAAGAGATGCTTGCGGAAACTCCTGAGGCCAAGACACTACTTGAGCCAGAACTTAAAAAGCTTTGGGATGAACTGGCACAGAATAAAACGACTGAACTTCAAAACTTCTTCCCTAAGTCTTCTGACTTAAAAGATTTTTTATCAAACGCCAAAGATCAGCTGGATTATTACCTTACGGCCATGAGTTTATCAGGCACTAATACTGAATCGTGCAAGAACGAAGATATGGCTGACTTGATTGATGAATTAGAAGATTCAGTTATGGACCTTGATGAGTACCTAAGCGAAGAATCCCCAGATCAAGCTGAAGGCGAAGAGATGAAAGACATGTTGCTTGAAGCTTGGCAGGATTATTTAGACACCACTGGTAAGTAATTTCCAAAATTGAACTTAGATCGAATTATTTCAAAAAATTGAGGCATCAAGTGACTCTCCTGAGTTAATTACGTTTCATGGAAACGCTAATTGCAAAATGGGTAAGAGAGACAATAAATGAGTACAACCTTGCGAAGGCCAATCATAATCTCTTCAAAATGAGTGAAATGGATCTTCTCAAGAAAGCCCTCCTGACAATGAGGGATAAGCTCCTGAAAAATCAAGGTCCTCAATGAAAAGATGCATCCTGCCGATAAGATTATGCATGAATACAACCAAATCAATGGCAGAGCTTTATAATTTATTTGAAGGACTTAAAGGCCCAACAGCAGCCAGGGAACTTATTATTGCTATTTTACATAATAATATCGCAGATATTCAGGATGAAGGTTTACTGCTGACAGCTGAAGAGTTGGATAAGAGAGTCGAAGCTCATATCAACGATTATTTAGAAGTCGCCAAAAAAACTAACGTCGCCTAGACAATCAAATTTAAAATCTGATCACGATAAGAATATTTAAACTCAGGATGCTCGAGAGAAAAAATCTTCAGCCCTGAGTTTCTCAGTTTGCAGGCCGGGCACTTGAGACATCCTGCTTTTTCAATCCCCTCATAACAAGTAATAGTATTCTCGAGCAAAAATTCCAACACTCCTAAGTTTAACCCCATCTCCATGGTTTCTTTTTTTGTCATTGAGACTAAGGGAGTGCGAATCTCAAAAGACTCATCAGCAAAATCCATTCGGAGTGCCGTTTGAATCACGTCCATATAAGCGCGAGAGCAGTCCCGGTAGCCAGAGTTGGCCGCCTCTAGTTCCATCACACCAAGATAAATACAACTGGCCCCCAGAGACTGAGCATGAATGCCTGCAAGTCTTGCCATCAAACCATTTCTTCCTACGACTAAAGTATTCGGGGCATCACCTGTTTTGTGCTCAATTTTTTTATCAGATCCAATAAGTGCACTCTCAGTTATTTTTGAAAGGCAATCAAGGTTGATTTCGACATGATCAACTTTAAAGTAATCAGAGATTTTGCGAGCACGGTCTAGCTCAGTGGCGTGGCGCTGGTTATAAGTGAAGGAAACTGAGAGCACGTTGCTCGCTCCAAACTCTTTCACCGCTAGGGCGAGGCACAGGCTTGAATCCATACCGCCAGAATGCACAACAACTGCTTTTTTATTCATTAGTAGCGTCCGCTCTTTTCCCATTCATAGGCCGATTTAATAATGAGATCTAAATCATCATACTTTGGTTTCCAGCCCAAGACTCTACCGATTTTTTCGGCCTTCGACATCACCACCGCGGGGTCACCCGCTCGGCGTGGCGTTTCTTCAGCTTTGATATTAATCCCTGTGATAAGGCGTACTTTATTAATCACTTCTTTCACACTGAATCCGTGGCCATAACCACAGTTCATGATGTCGGCCGTTCCACCTTTGGCGAGATATTCCAAAGCTTTCACGTGGGCATCGGCCAGATCACTCACATGAATATAATCGCGAATACATGTACCATCAGGAGTTGGATAATCAGTTCCAAAAACTTTCATATGATCACGTTTTCCACAAGCTGTTTCACAGGCGACTTTAATTAAATGCGTGGCACCCGGAAATGACTGCCCGATTTGTCCTTCAGGATCAGCTCCAGAAACGTTAAAATAACGAAGGGCCACAAAACGCAGAGGTGAGCTTGCTGCAGTGTCAGTCAGCATCTGCTCCGTCATGAGTTTTGAATATCCATAAGGATTGATGGGATTTTTAGGTGTCTCTTCTGAAACCCCTCCTCCCTCAGTCATCCCATAAACAGCAGCAGTAGAAGAAAAAATAAACTGATGACACTTATGTTTCACGCAGGCAGAAACTAAGCGCAGAGAATTCATGGTATTGTTTGAATAATATTTAAGTGGATCGGCGACACTTTCAGGAACTACAATACTTCCTGCAAAATGCAATACGGCCTCAAATTTTTTATCGGCAAATAATTGGTCTAATAAATTTTCATCAGACAGATCCCCCTCCACGAGTTCACCGAATGTGATCGCCTGTTTATGGCCAGTAGAGAGATTATCTAAAATCGTCAGTTCATGACCGAGTTTCCCTAGTGCCTTCACAACGTGCGAGCCAATATATCCGGCCCCGCCAGTGATTAAAATCTTCATGCTTAAACCTTTTAAAGAGTCTTGAGATATTCTAACAAATCCAATCTATTGTCATGAGACAAAAGTTTAAAAGATTCAAAGTAATGACCTTGATTGGAGTGTCCGACTCTTGAGGTATCATAAAGGCGGCGAGACGTTTCATTTTTAACAGACGCCTCAGTCAGACCCATTTTGACTTCATCGAAACGTTCTTTTTCTCCGGCATTTTTGAGCGAAAATGATTTAGGTCTTTGCAGCGGATCAATCAAAAGGTCGTAAAGCGTAGGAACGGATGCATTATGCAGATAAGGAAAGCGCGACCAAATTCCCCAAAGCTTTTGGGCCACATAACCAGGCTCTTTTTTACGCACAGATTGAATCACATCATTCAACGGGTTTATTTCAATCAGCTTATAGAGTTCTTCAGTTAAAGAATTGAGGCGGTCAGGGTCAGTCTTCACAATCCGCAAAGGAATATGTTTAGTAGCTTCATAAATAGGATGATCAAATTGATCTCTGTTGTGTACCCCATGGCAACCTTGGCAAGTTGTCGCAAAAATCTTCTGTCCTTTTTCGGCCTTGAGTTTATCAATTTTAAAAGGGTAATTAGGGGGAAGAAATTCGCCCAGGTAATTTTCAGCTTTATGAACACGCTCAAAGTACTCACGCACATTTTCTGGGGTCTGACCGGCATAGAGTTCTACTGCGATTCCCCATCCACCCAATTCACCGTTACCTTCTCCGTCCCAGAAGGAGCCGGATTTTCTTTTCTCACCGTACCCCCACAGATGCGGAACCTTAACTTGGCCGCGTGGGGTATTTTCTGGAAATGGGATATTCTGTACTTTATAAAACCACGAACGGATGAGACTTGTAGGCACTAACCCTTGGGTCATGTTGGCCATGGATTTATCCGAGAGTCCTTTAGTGAAAGCGAGAGATCTCTCGTGGACTTCTTTAAAGGCCGGATTAGCTCTTGGCATCGCTCCCCAGACTTTCATTCCTAGGTAAGCGTCCTTTCCAATTTGTCCCACATCAATATTTTTATTTCCCAGACCCACAATATATTCACCGGCGGCTTTGCCTGAGTGACAGGCGATGCACCCAAGAACACCGACTTGCATGCCTTCGTAAGGAACTGAAAAAATTCCCTTGGCCTGATTTTTTTCGAAAATTAAACCCCAGCGCTGATAGATAGGTCCAAGGTTTTGCACCCCGACTCCTTGGCGGCTCATGGTATCGTAGAGCTTAATCAGGTCTGGCGAAATCGCCATGCCGCGACCTTTATAAAAGAACTGCATATTTTTAAAGGCATCGACTGCTTCCAGATGTCGTTCTGTACGGACATCCTGTGCGAAGAGAGGTAAACTCAAAAAAGCAAAAATTAATAATTTAATCATTGGGAAACGCTATCAAAGTGATAACCATTGGCAAAGGCTCTGAGAGACAATGAAAGGTTCTCCGACTAAAACAATCTGTTTTTTTAACTCTAATAAGGCCTGGGGCGGCGGCGAGAAATGGCACTATTCAACTGCCATGGAGCTTAAGCGCCGGGGTTATAACACAATTCTTGTGACTAATCTGCGCTCAGAGCTGCGCACTAAAGGTGTGAGCGCTGGCCTGAATGTTTATTCGTTTCTCATTGGTAATTTAAGTTTTCTCAATCCCTTTAAACTCCTCGTTTTGTTTTTCTTTTTTAAAACCAAGAATGTCGACACCATCATCATGAATTTACCGGCCGATTTAAAAAGTGCTGGCATTGCCGCCCGTCTGGCCGGTGTAAAAAATATTATGTACCGCCGAGGAATGCCCCATCCTCTTCGCAGCACTTGGCTCAATCGTTTTCTGTTTCAAAAAGTCCTGACGAAAGTCATCGTCAACTCAGAAGAGATCGGCAGAAGTTTATCGGCAGGAAATGAATCCTGGTTTCCCAAAGACAAGATGGTGCTGGTTTATAATGGCGTGGATACCCAGGCGAGAATTGATACTTCCAAGATTCTTTACCAGAAAAAAAACAATGAATTTGTGATTGGAAATGCCGGGCGCCTTACTTCTCAGAAAGGGCAAAAACACTTAATTGAGATGGCCGAGAATTTGAAATCTCAAGGCGTAAAATTCCATGTTCTGATTGCGGGCGAAGGGGAACTCAGGTCATCTCTAGTGGAAATGATTAAGGCCAAGAACTTACAAGAAGAAGTGACTCTCCTTGGTCACGTGAATGATATCGCGGCCTTTATGAATTCCCTTGATCTGTTTGTTTTCCCGTCTCACTTCGAGGGCTCTGCCAACACCTTGATTGAAACCTTGTTTTATCAAAAACCGATTGTCGCCTTTAACGTGAGTTCTAACCCGGAAATCATTCAGCATAACGTGAATGGACTGCTGGCCAAAGCTTTTGATTCTGTGGATCTGACAAAATGCGTGGTGGAACTTATGAACTCTCCCCAGTTAAGGGAAGAGTTTGTGAAAAATGGTGAAAATATAGTCAAAGAGAAATTTGATAATCAGAAAATCTTGGAAGTAGTTGAAAATATGATAGTATAACAATAAATGGGCACGCTTATTTATCGCAGCATAACCCATTGTAATTGAATAAGTTTATTCAATTAAGACTTCAAAAATTGACTAAAAACTCTATTTTGCGTATAAATATCTATATGCACCTCACTTTGCCCCAGAAAATTGGATCAGAACGGCTTGATACAGTAATCGAAAGTCTTTCAGTAATGAGAGAAGTCTCTGAATTGAATTTGAATTGGGAGAGGGTTGAAAAAATTGAACCTGCAGGCCGGGCCATTATTTCAATACTAATAGATCAGGCGATTGAGAAAAATTGTTTGTTGATTCATTCAAATTTAAATTCAAACATAAAAAAAGATCACCCGTTATTAAAAAATCTTTTCAAAAAAGATGGCTTACCAAAACCAGATCAACATTTTTATAAAGATAATAACTCCTTTCATATTTGCTGTGAGGGAGGAATAAATCTACTGTATAAAGAAATTCTAACGAGAGATTATATCAACATATTGGACGAAGATTTACTTTTTTCAATTCAGCTCGTTTTTAATGAATTAATTCAAAATGCAGTTGATCACTCAACATCAGAACGTTACTACGTGTACTTCGGATTGGTTGATGATGAAGTCCACTTTGGAGTGCTTGATATGGGCGTCACTCTTCCGTCAAAGATGGAGCAGAAATTTAACGCAAAAACTGACATTGATTTTCTTGAAATGAGCCTAAAAGAAGGAATTACGACCAGAAGACTTAGGAGTGGGGGGTTAGGCCTCTATCATACGCTTGAAATGATTAAGGAGATGGGTGGGAAATTTGTATTCATAAGCAGAGATGGTCAAATTCGAAGATATTTCTCCCAAAGAAAAATCAGTCGATTAAAACTGAAGTCTAGACTACATGGGACATGGGTTATGTTTACTTTCAAAATTAAAGGTCATACGAAATGAAAATACTAATAAAAGAAACATTTAAGGATGATTATATTTCGAGAGAGGCAGGCGAAGAATTGAGAAAAAGCATTCTAGCGGCAATCAACAGCAAAGAACATATTGTATTAGATTTTCAAGACTTAGTTATTGCAAGCACATCTTTTTTTGACGAAAGCATTGCCAAACTTGTTAATGAAAATATTCGACCAGACGACTTCAAAGAATTTGTTACAATAAAAGACATAAATAGAAATGATCAAAAAGTTCTAGATCAAGTTACTAAATACAGAGGATTTAATCTTCAGGAATTAAAACACCCTTGGAGGATTTGTCCCCTGGGAGAACACTGGGTTAAAGAATTCCCACGAAAAACCTCAAGTGGAACAACAAGCGTTGAAGGGCACTGCCGGAAAAACCCTAAGAACAAAGATGTAATAAGTGCTGACGAATTGCTCCATATTGCAAATACTCACTTTAAAAACCTTGAAATGCTTCCATCTAACAACGATCTCAAATTTCCAAAAGGTAATGATTATAATCTAATTATTGCAGGCTGGTGTCAGTACTGGAACGAAACTTTGAAACCAGAGACAAAGATTCACCCTAATATTGTAAAGGCCTTAATAGCCACTGAATCTGGGTTCGACCCTGAACCAAAAGTGTCTAAAGGACATAAAGCAATTGGAATAATGCAATTAATGCCAGAAACTCTTAAATATCTTTCACCTTCAGGAAAAGAATTAAAAAATCTTTTTTTATATGTTGATTCAGAAGAAGCTCAAAACCCGATAGTGAACATCTCAGCAGGTGTTCGGTGGTTATTTAGAAAATATGAACTTACGAAGCTTAAACTCAAGCGGTCACCGACTTGGGAGGAAGTTCTACTTGATTACAAAGGCGTTCTTACAGATGAATCCCAAAAAGCCAAAGAGATTCGTGATCACGTTGTAAAATATATGAGAGCATTACAATGAAACTAATTTTACTTATTGCTTTCTTATTTGCATCCTGTACTCACTCGACTGATCTTAAAATTAACTATAAGTCAGAGAATATTTACGATATAGAAATCGATGCAAAAAAGATTATTTATCTTTGTTCAACTCCCGGTGACCCATCAGGGCCGCGTACATTTTTCACCGTTTACGCGCTCTCAAAATCAAGAATAGACTCATTTTACACGCGAAGGGCCTTAGACCTAAAAGAATGCAAAAGCTGGTTAATAGAAACAGACCAAATCATGAAAGGTGCAGCTAAAGCAAGAGTAGTGGGAGTCTCTGGACATGATAGAGATTTCATTGATGAGGATTTAAAACGCAAAACTAATAATGAACATAGTCGAGTGAGATCCCTCTGGTTATTCAGTAGAATTATGACCGACAAGGGATGTGTCGGTCACTTTGGTGGAGAATGCGAACCAGGATTCACAGAGAAAAAAATGTTTATTACCCCTTAATCGCCTTCCCGATCGCGTAGTAAGTGAATCCCTGCTCTAACACCTTTTTAGTATTATAGAGATTTCTTCCGTCAAAAATAACCGGAGTTTTCAGGCGAGACTTGATCTCTTCAAAATCCGGCGCGCGGTACTGCTTCCATTCCGTCATCACAATTAGACCATCGGCCCCATTGAGTGCCTCATATTTATTTTCAAACTGATCAACTGGAACATTGAGTTTTGCCATGTACTGCTCGAAGTGGTCTGCCGCTTCAGGATCATGTACACGAATCTTGGCGCCCGCCTCGTGAAGAGCAATCGCGGTATCAATAGCGGGAGTTTCACGAATATCATCAGTATTAGCTTTGAAAGCTGCTCCCCAAAGAACAAAAACTTTACCTTTAAGATCGTTATTGAAATGTTTTTTCACTTTACCGAAAATATATTTTTTCTGCTCTTTATTGACTTCTTCAACAGCTTCAACAATTTTAAAACGAATGCCATGCTCTCTGGCCGTGAAAACCAAAGCCTTCACGTCTTTAGGAAAACATGAACCACCGTAACCTGGACCTGGATAAAGGAACTGAGACCCGATTCGTGAGTCAGTAGAGATCCCGTGACGAACTTCTTCCACATCAGCACCCACTACATCACAGAGGCGGGCCACTTCGTTCATAAAAGAAATTTTGGTCGCCAGAAAACAGTTTGCCGCGTATTTGGTCATTTCAGCTGAGATGTTACTCATGCGAATCGTGCGCTTCACCTGACGGTTAAAAGGCTCATAAAGCTCTTCCAGGGTGTTGCCAGCTGCTTCTTCCAGACAACCAATAACAATACGTTCTGGCTTCATGAAGTCTTCAACGGCCGAGCCTTCTTTTAAAAACTCAGGGTTGTTCACAACATAAAATTTCTTAGTCGTTTTTGATTTGAGATACTCGCGAACTTTATTTCCGGTTCCAACTGGAACAGTTGATTTAACCACCACAATTGATCCGTCTTTTAAAAACGGAGCAATCGAGTCACAAGCACCAAATACATATTTAAGATCGGCCTGACCGTCATCTGAAGAGGGAGTTCCAACAGCCAAGAAAATCGCTTCAGCTTTAGTAACAGAGTCATAGTTATTGGCAAAATGAAGTCGGCCTTCATTGAAATTGGACTGCATCATAGGCTCAAGGCCTGGTTCAAAAATCGGACACTGCCCTTTTTTCATTCGCTCAACTTTGGCGGCGTCGATATCGATACAAGTCACATCATGACCCATTTCTGCGAAACAAGTTCCTGTCACAAGACCGACGTATCCAGTACCAATAATGCTAAGCTTCATTTATAGCTCCATGTGAATGAAAAGTGCCCTCATTTTGCTGTAGAATAAGAGCGAAATCAAGGAGCAAATATGAGTATTTCGATACGAATTGTGGCCCTTCTCACCCTTCTGCTCGCCTCTTTGAGCAGTTACGCTCAAGACAAAAGTTATCAGTATCAATTGGATGGCGTCTATCCCGCGAATCTCCCGGGCCTCTCATCCCCCCAGAGGATTAAGTTCACGCTCCAGTGGAATGAAAAAGACCAATTCATTAAGGGAGTTTATTCCGATAGCTTTTTTACCACGAGCTCACCAGTAACAGGCACCACTGGGGTTTTGGGTCGAGTTTTTAGCATCAGACTTCCCCGGATTCTGCAAAATGTGAGTCAACTCTCCCTGACATCCGCTAACGGGACTGTGATGGTTTTTATGAAAGACGTCACGGAGATGACCGTGGATCAGGCCAATATACAGGCCAATGTTGTGACAAAAATTGATTATGTCCCTGAACCAGAATCGACTTGTGAGGATTGCGGATTATACATGGGGACTATTTCCGAGGTGGGAGATTCAAAGAACCAATGCAATTTACCCGAGTACGGTTTTGCGATGGAAATAACGAAAGACGATCGCGCCAAATTTTATTTTTATTATTCTGAATCAACTCTGGGTGTTCCCGATCATGATCTTGGATCTTTCCCTTTCGCTCCCAAGCAGCATTGTGGAATGCTGGTGGGAACCAGTTTTCCGCCGGACGGATGTCAGACACTGTCTGTGAAGGGAACTTTTGCAGGATCAGGTAAAGAAAAAAGTTTTCGGGGCAAGTACACCATCACGGATGAGAAGGATCAGGAAAATTGTGTTTATGATTTAGTGTTGGAGAGGAAGCAGATCTAAGCTGCCTTAGCTTTTATTTCTATCTTGTATTCAAGTACTGTTAAAATCTTGACCAGCATATCAATCGTCATATTTCCCGGTTGGCTAGAAAAGATTTTCGAGATTCGATCTTGAGTTAATCCCGGAACCATTGACGCCAATTTCTTCTGGGTAATGGAATGGTCTTTGCAATATTTTTTAATAACATCGATCAAGTAGATCTTCATTTTGAAAACTTGGTAGTCAATCCCCCACTCTTCGGCCAACTCTTCAAGTGAATAACTTTTCTTCATGACAAATACCTTTTAATTCTGGTCCTAATAATTTGCTTTTCTTTATCCTGTAGTTCTTGCGACTTCTTATGAAACGCGTAAATAAGAATAAGTTCCTGTGACTTTATTACGGTCGAAATAATGCGCCAGTTACCATATTGATCTTTGGTTCTGAATTCATAAACTTTCAATTTTTTATCGATCTTAAAAATCTTAAGGAAACTTTGGTTTAATTTGGCACCCTCGGTAAACCTTTTCAGTAAAGAAAAAAGGTCCTCCTTACTTGATAAGGGAAACTCAGCGATGTCTTTTTTAAACTGCTCCAAGACAGTAATCCTCAGCATAAACTACACCCTCGACGTCCATAAAACAATAGTAAAATTACTATAACCACATCTACTCCCCCGGCACCGACAACTTATTGAAAGCCTTAAATCTTCTTTTATCTAAATCAAACTGGTGCTTTTTCAGTCCAAGCTTTATCAATTCAAGATCCTCTTCTCCGTACTTTTCGTTGAGCCAAAGACGCTCACCTTCTTCCCCACAAAAGGTCATGGGAATATTTGAATGTATGGGAAACGGCAGATCTTTTCTGAGGGTACTCCACGGATAATCTTCCACTTTAGGAACCAGGCCGGCGCGCACAGGATTTTGATATATGTAGCGGTAGACCTGATAGTAGTGCCTTTGAGAATTAATCAGACTCCAACGATAGCGACCACCCCAAAGATGATTTGTACTTTGAGCACGGTGATTAATTTCAACCGCCACCGACCTCAAAAAAGAATGCATACACTCATCAATATTAGAAAGCGGAGTATGACACAAAAGATGAAAATGATTTCCCATCAAAACAAAAGCATGAATCCCAAGGGATTTTTCCACCTGACAGCGCCTGAGATGCTTCATCATAATGGGCCAGACTTCATCTAGGGGAATGGGAAAGAAATCCTTATTATTGCAACGGGAAGTGATGTGATACGGATGAGTGTCGGATTTAATTAGTAATGGGCGTGGCATGTTAGTTACCTTGAGGTTTGAGGCCGATTTTTTTACGGGCGGGTTTTATTTCTGGCGAAACTTGGTAATCAAGATCATCGAGTCTTTCGAAAACGACTTTGAACATTTTTGTAGTGGTCTTATCCAAGTCATCTATTTTTTGTGAGTTTGAGTATTCAAGGGCGAGGAAACTTCTGAGTTTGGTGAAGGTCCACATGATGGCGATATTGACTGATATGGCGCGGTCAGAATTCAAAACTCCGGAGAGCATGGCGACGCCATTTTCGGTGAAGACATAAGGTAGGTATTTTCGGTTGAGTAAATTAACGGCTTCTTCTTCAGTCAGTTGAAACATGAAGTCGGGTGGGAAGCGTTTGATGTTTCGTTTTACTTGTTCGTTTAAACGGCCTGTTTCCAGTCCGTACAGTATTGCAAGATCACTATCGAGCATGACCTTATGACCACGAAAAGTATGAATCATCTGCTCAAAATTAACCGCTTTTTCATCAAACATTTTAAGGCTCCTTATGTCAAAGATCGCATTTTGCGATCTTTGATTTTAATAATTATTCAGTAATTCCAACACCATGGACTTCGCTTATGAATCAAAGGTCGCAATTTGCGACCTTTGATTCTTCCCCAACCTGGCACCTTTTCGACATTCACCCCAATCGCAAATCGAGATAGAATACGAAGAGGGAGGGTGATGCTGATTCATCTGAATCGAGCACCAGGTGGTTGCACACCAAAGGGGTCCACATTAGCGTTGAGCTGTCCGAGCATTGAGCGTGAGCATTCCCTCCCCCATTTCAGAGAGAGCAAGAATTAGGACAGTTTCAGAATTGATAAGTGCAATAAATTGCAGGTGCTTTAACGCGAGGGTAGGATTTTTTCGGAGGAGGCTTGGGAAAAATTTGGATAAAACCTAAGCGATGATATGTGGGAAGCTTGGCAACGAAACATCCGCCGAAAAGAGGCGTGGATTTAAGTATTCATATTTCCAGTTATCAAAGAAGAGCTGCTGAACATCAGGGTGAATCACGCGAACAACAGGCAATGGATAGAGGCCCTCAAAAATCTTGGGTACAGGGATTTTTGTAAAATAGAATCGATGCTTATCTAAATCAGGAATGACTCCAGGACTATGGGATTCTAGAAAATTTAATGCTGATCGATCACCGGAGAATTTGTGATAGCGATTGAAGCTTTGAATATCATCTTTAACAATCTCGTACTCGGTAACCTTTCTTTCTTCTAGAAAAAGAAACGAATTTAATTCAAGTTCTGCCTTTAAAATAGAATTATTTAAATTATAGTCACAGCCACTTGAAAAGTATGTTCCTGTCCTGTCAAAGTAAGCACCAACGGTCGTAAAAGTCGCTCGGGGACTTTTCCAAGTGAAGAAAGAACACTCTTTGCCTTTAGCGATATTCATTTTCAGAGAGCGATGAGGAGAAATTCTCTTTAAAAATGCATAAAGTATTGTATGTCTTTCAATAAGTTCGAAAACAGCTGATTGCTTTGCTTTTCCAAGCGTAAGATGAGCTGAAACTCCATTTGTATTTGCCGGATGCAACAATCTACTGGGGATGCGATACTTATTTGATAAATCCATGAGGCTTATTTCTTTTCCAAACAACCCATGCAAGGGCTTAAAATAGATTGGAGAATAATTCGAAAAGTAGATTCTCTCAATCATTTCCATCAAGGCTTTGCCAAATGCTTCGTCCTGGGTTGCTCCGCTTCCCCAAGAGTTTCTCACTAATCCTACCTTATCAATCAATTGGAAATGGACTGAATAAGGCATAATAGAATCAATATCTCGATTATAAATGAAATATTTCAGACCATCCACGGCGGCACAAGACTCCAACCTCTCAAAGTAATATTTAAGAATTGGGTTCATTTAAATTTCTTTGACTTTCCACAAATTGAAATAAGTCATCTCATCCAAGTCTGAGATGTCTAACTTTGACTTATTATAGAAGAATGGTGATGCGACATAAAAGACAGGAATACATTCGGAGTCATTCACCATTTGAAAAGCTATTTCATTTAAATAGTGCAACGTTTTCGAAACGTCAGCATTCTGATACTCAGACATTAATTGCTTAATTTTTCCATTCACGTCTTTAAACATTGGAGCCGAAGAAAAATAGTACAAATTGATGGACTCCCCAACGATCACTTGATCCATTGCTGTCACACCAAGGAATATCTCATAGTCTTTCTTTTTGATGAACTTCTCAAACTCCAATGAAGGGACAGTTGCCTCGATGTTTACTGGGATTCCAAGGATTGCTTCAAGAGATTCGACTGCCCCTTTAAGAGTCACATCAAAGGCCCTTTGATAAGTATGGATCGTAATTCCATTCTTCAAAGCTTCAGGAACCTTGGATGTATCTATTTCGCTCCAACCT
>JAIFLR010000068.1 GCA_020048985.1 Halobacteriovorax sp.
CGTTGGGAGTCACTCATCGGCAGGTAGTAAAAAACTTACCTCATGGCCTGAAAGCAGTTGGGCACGGTCTTGAGAACGACATTGTTATCCATGAAAACCTCCCATTCATGGGAACTCAGGCCCATCCCGAGGCTTCCGACTCTTTTTGCACAACCGATATAACAAATGTAGATGCTCTGGGCGTAGGTAACCTTCAAAAAGATGGCGGGCATCTTATTCAAAGGTTCTTCCAGCACTACAAAATTATCTAAGGTTTATTCCCACTCAATTGTTCCGGGTGGCTTAGATGTTATGTCGTATACAACTCTAGTCACGCCTTTCACTTCGTTACAGACTCGGGAAGAAACCTTATTTAAAAAGCTCCAGGGAAGCTCGGTCACAGAAGCAGTCATACCGTCCTGAGAATTGACCATTCTCAGCGCAATCACTTCCTCATACACTCTTCCATCTCCCTTCACTCCAACCGTTTTAACTGGCAGAAGAACCGTGAAGGCCTGCCAGGTAGAATCATAGAGGTTGTTCGACTTAAGCTCTTCGTAAAGGATCTGGTCTGATTCCTGAACTTTGCGAATCGACTCACGAGAAAGCTGACCTAAAACTCGCACACCGATACCAGGACCAGGAAAAGGGTGGCGAAAAACCCAGGCATGCTCAAGACCTAATTCAAGCCCCATGGCCCGAACTTCGTCTTTAAATAAGAAACGAAGTGGTTCAAGCAGTTTTAAATGCATTCTTTCAGGTAAACCACCCACATTATGGTGAGATTTAATGGTGGACGACTTTCCACCTTTTTTATGAGGTGAAAGAGATTCAATCACGTCAGGATAAAGTGTGCCTTGGAGAAGGTATTCAAATTTAATTCCATGACTGGCCTCAAACTCATGAACCTTTTTTTCGAACACTTCAATAAATGTCCGGCCAATAGTTTTTCTTTTATCCTCAGGATCTTTGTCGTCTTTGAGAGCATTCAAAAATAATTCTGAAGCATCGATAATTTCAATGTTCAGCGATGTTTTCTCCTGAAGCATTTTAATCGTATGGATATCCTGCGGACGGAGCAATCCGTTATCTACAAAGAAGCAATAGAGATCATCCCCGATGACTTTCTGAACTAATGTGGCGGCGACCAGAGAGTCTACTCCACCCGAGAAGGCACAAAGAACTTTTGCGCCTTTGACCTTCTGAACATCTTCCAATGAAGACTCCAGCATTGTTTTTGAAGACCAGTCAGTAGGAAGTTTGGCGACTTCATTCAAAAAGAACGAAAGAACTTCTTTACCATGAACAGTGTGGTGAACTTCTGGATGAAACTGAAGCCCTAAGATAGGAAGGGACTCATGTTTGATTCCGGCAACTAAACCATTTTCACTCTCAAAAATAAGCTTAAACTCTTTTGGCAAAGTACTCACATGATCGGAGTGACTCATCCACACATCACTCTCAGCTGGTAATCCGTTGATGGAAAAACCTTTAGCGCAGTGAAGTTTGGCCAGACCGTATTCTCCCTGAACACCCTTCTCCACTTTTCCACCAAAAAACTGCCCCAGGATCTGCATCCCGTAACAAATTCCCAGAACGGGCAGATTTTTATCTGCAAAAAATGGCGAGTAATCAGTTTTATCTTCAAACACTGATTGTGGGCCACCAGATAAAACAATCGCCTTGGGCTTAGAACTTTTAAGACGTTCTAATCCATCTTCCAGCGTGATAATTTCAGAGGTGTAGCCAAGCTCACGAAATTTACGGGTAATCAACTGCGTATACTGAGATCCAAAATCAACAATCCAAATAGAGCTTTTCATTCATTATACCTGACGATAGTTAGGGGCTTCTTTAGTTATGATGACGTCATGAGGATGGGATTCTTTCAACGAGGCGGAAGTGATTTTAACAAACTTCGCTCGCTCACGTAGAAGTCCCATTGTCGCTGCACCAACGTAACCCATTCCCGCTCTGACTCCACCAACAAGCTGATAGAGATTACTAGAAAGAGATCCACGGTATGGGACTTGTCCCTCGATTCCTTCTGGGACAAGTTTTGAAACTTCTTCCACAGCGCTCTGGCCATAGCGATCCTTCGATCCTCGCTCCATCGCACTCATAGAACCCATTCCACGGTACATTTTATAGGCGCGTCCCTGATAAAGAATCATCTCTCCAGGAGTTTCTTCACAACCAGCAAAAAGAGATCCGATCATGACCGAGCTCGCTCCCCCAGCAAGGGCCTTCATAATATCGCCTGAGAATTTAATTCCTCCATCGGCAATAAAGGGAACTCCAGCTTTTTCACAAGGAATACGGCAATCAAAAATCGCCTGCATTTGCGGGACACCAATTCCGGCAATGACCCTTGTGGTACAAATTGACCCTGGACCAATCCCTACCTTAATTCCATCAACTCCAGCAGCAATAAGATCCTCACAAGCATGAGCAGTAGCAACATTTCCTGCGATGACATCAATCCCTGAATTTAATTTTTTTACAGCTTTAACCATATCAATAACACCCTTAGAGTGTCCGTGAGCAGTATCAATAACAACGGCATCGACTTGAGCCTTGATGAGGGCCTCAACTCGCTTGAGTTCTTTTTCGCCCACGCCACAGGCAGCAGCGACTCTCAACCTTCCAAATTGATCTTTATTGGCATTCGGATAAGCGATAGTCTTCTCAATGTCTTTAATCGTAATTAATCCCTTGAGTTTTCCATCGGCCGAGACAACTGGAAGTTTCTCGACCCGGTGATTCTGGAGAATTTCTTTGGCCTTCTCAAAGCTTGTTCCTTCAGGAGCAGTCACAAGATTTTTTGATGTCATCACATCTTTAACTTTTTTATTTACGTTTGTGACAAAACGCAAATCACGGTTAGTGATCATGCCAACCAGTTTTTTGTCTGAATCAATAACTGGAAAACCAGAAATTTTATATTTTTTCATGAGGTCAAAAAGATCTGCAACTTTTTGATCTGGAGTGACAGTGAACGGATCAATAATCATGCCTGATTCGTATTTTTTAACCTTTTCCACTTCAAAGGCTTGTTCCTCAGGAGTGAGGTTTTTATGGATCACCCCAATACCACCTTCCTGGGCCATAACGATCGCTGTACGTGATTCTGTCACGGTATCCATGGCCGAAGAAGCAATGGGGATGTTCATGGTTATATTGCGGGAAAAGCGGGTCTTTAGCTCAACCTCAGTCGGAAGAACCTCTGAGTAATTGGGAACAATGAGAACGTCGTCATAGGTCAAAGCCATTTCTGGGGTATAAAACATGGGGCCGTCCTTTTGAATTGCTCAAAAGAATAGCCGATTAAAGACAGTTTGGCAGTCAGAAACCTATATGCGGAGGACATAACCCAGGTTTTTAAGGGTTTTGATGTGAGTCGAAAATGGCTTTAGTTTACGGCGCAGGTTCGAAAAGTGGGTATCCAGGTTATTAACCTCCACATGGACGTCCTTCCAAAGCATATGGATAAGGTCGTCTTTATGGATAACGCGGTTCGGATTCTGAGAAAGAACCAGAAGGAGTTGATATTCTTTGGGAGTCAGCCTTACGGCCTGATTGTTCAAAATGACTTGGTGGCCATCCAGATCAATCACAAGATCTTTAAATTTGATGACTTTATTGTTTTGAAGATTGCGCTTACTTAGCTGAATACGGTTACGGATTCTTGCAACAAGCTCTTCAGTTTGAACTGGCTTAATTAAAAAATCATCGGCTCCAATTTCTAAACCTTTTACGCGTGAGCTGATGTCGGAGTCACCCGTCAAGAAAAGAACTGGAAGATTTTGTTTCGCACGTTTTACTTCTTCGTAGACTTGAAACCCGTCTTTGCCGGGAATGTGCAAATCAAGAAGGATAGCATCGGTGTGATTATTTCGGATGAAATCCAAACCTTTGTCTGGCTCTGTAAAAAGCTCAAGACTGAAAGAGTCTGATAATGATCCAGAAAGAACTTCCAGAAGGTCACGGTTGTCGTCAATGATTGTTACATGCATACGATTTTTTTCCATTTACATATATTAAGGCAAGTTAAGGTGAATTGATAACTCAAGAATTCTTAATCGCGTACAAGAATGAAAAGCCCCATGAATTCGGGGCTTAGGCATGATTAAATTTGCGGGCTAGGCCATGTCAAGACTCAGAAACTTTTCAAGTCTTGGATGAGGTTATCAAGATCTTTTGTATGGTTAGGCTGCGAAGCTTTTTCTATTCGCAAGGAATGATTAAATTCCGAGTCCACATTTAGATCAGTCCCCACCTTTTGTGGCACTGCGTGTGAAATAAATGGCTTAACTGATGCGGGCTGCCGAGGAGCTATTTCAGCCGCTGGTTTAGCCATTACGCCGTAAAAACGAATAGGGACGGAACTCACCGGCTGCTTTTTATGGCTTACTTTCTTTGTGAAATACTTGTGAGCACCTCCGACGACTGACGCCGGAACACGGTTCGCCACTTTCCCATTTGTCATAAAAACAATTTCACCTTTTTTCGGTGAATCAGATACCTCAGAAACAGAAGCAATACTTCTAAGTGCTGGTGCTTCTTCCTTTATCTTTTGTGGAAGTGCCTTAAATGCCGCCAGTGAATTGTTCAAAGATGCCAGCCCAACTTTAGTCGGTGTACGTGGCAGACCATTTTCTGATTCAGGATCAAGAGTAGTGAAAGTACCAGCTGAAACAGTGTACTTCATGTTCTTATCAAGTACGTTTGAAACTTCAACATCTCCATTGACCACCAAAACTTGTGTTTTAGAACTGGTGTGATCAAAAGTTGTGATGAACTCACCTTTCCAAAAATCAACGTGACCATTTGCTGTTGTCAAAACCAAAGGATGGCGAGCGTTTAATGATTGAACCCAAGCTTTCCCCTTTTTGAGCTGAACTGATTTATTGAAGAATTTCAGGTGTGAGCCTTCAATCATGTGGTAGGTGGCATCGTAGTAATCGTTGAGTGTAATGTCTCCATCCTCACCCACCATGACCTCTGATTTGTCCTCGAGGTGATCATTCACTTTCAACGTCTTCGTCTTGCCATCGGCAGTCACGACAAAGACTTGCCCTTTGACTTCCACCACTTGTGCCACAGGTTTTGCCCAGGCAGTCGCAGCTAAAAAAGTCAGAGAGAGAAAAAAACTACTTTTTAACTTTGTATGAAATGTCTTCATAATACCTACTTAAAATTTTCCATTCTTCTGTATTTCTATATTTGAGACGAAATTCTTCAACTGTTGCTAAAAACTTCTGATGCTCTCCCTGATTGTACTGGGCCAGAGCAAGCCAAAGCTTTGCTCCTCTGTAGAATTCAGATTTGGGATGAGATTTGACCAAGTTTTCCAGATGTTTTTCCGACCAGTCATAACACTCACTAGTTTATGTTTTGGAAAACGATGAATCAGTTCATTGTAAAACTGGGCTGACTTTTCATAATTCTTGAAGTGAAGTTCTTTTTCACCGATCGCAAGGAGCTTCTCTGGAGTCCACTTGTAGATTTCATAAGCAACCAAATCTTCTGCATTTGTTTTTGGAATACTCGCGATGGATCTTTCACGTTGTGGCGCTGCTGCTTGTGCCGTGTGAAATTTATTTTTTGATTCCAGTTCTGAAATTTTGTACTGAAGATCTGATAAACGAGCATTGAGTAAGCGGTTTTCTTTGGCCAGACTAAGAGCTTTTTTCTCATACTCATACTGTCCATTCCATTTTGCCATAACGGATTTATCCATGCCTCCGTACTTCCAGAGTGCGAACACATAGCCGAATGCGAGAATAGAAAATACGAAAAAAATCTTCATGCCTTGACCCTTGAAATAAAGAAGGTTCTTTAAAACCACGCTCCTCTATCGGCAATTCGGCCATTTCTCTTTAGGTTAAAGATTTCTATTGGTTGTGCCGATATGACCTAACAGGAGTAATCACCTATGTATTTCCGAACACTTGGCTTCATGTTTCTCATCACAACTCAGTTAAGTTTTGCCCAAGGCAGAGGCCCGGCAGTGGAAGATTTTGTGGGAATTGATATCGAACAGCCAGATGGGACTCCACAGGGAACTGAGGGCCTGTTTAATTTTGAAAAACAAATGGATAAGTTCGACAAGACCAAGGATCAGCCTGCTCAAAAGGCTGAGGCTGCAGCATCTTTTGAAGCCAAAGGACCAAATGGTTTGACCACGGCAGTGACAATTGCATTTATTCTTGGTTTGCCTGGTGTGATTTGGTTTCTAATGATGAATCATCTTCGTCAAAAAGCTCAGGTTGAAAGTGCTTCTAATATAGAAGTTTTGGAAAAATACCGCCGTGAAAAACAGGAAGCCAGGAAATCGGAAGAAGAGATCAAGAAAGCCTCTTAGAGCCTATCCCAGTTTCCTCTCCCCTTATAAGTCATGATTCTTTGAATGTGATTATATTGCACTACTACGTCTCTCACCCCATCTTTATCAACGTCTCTTATTTCTACTGAGTAATCTTTCTGCCAATACTGATCACGCTGGCCTTCCTTTTCATGAAAATGATGTGGCCCAACTGTCATCTGCATAGTGGAAAGATCATTGTTATCAAAAGTGATCAGATAGATTCGGGCCGTTGATTCGAATTTTCTTCCTGCGGTTTTACCTTCATCCAAAAATAAAAGAAGAAGCTTAGTGGTTTTTGAAATGTGAGAAAGCTTTGCTTTGTAGATCGCACTTTCCCCACCCATCGCGAGTAACTTGGCGTCGAAGATTTTTCTTTGACCAGAATCCTTAATTTCTATCCAGTCTACCCCATCTCGTTTTTGAGGCTGGATAACTTCCTCTATACCGTCATCATTAAGATCAACGCTGTAACCGACGCCCTTGACGTTGAACTGATGCTCCTGAACTTCCTTCATTTCCAGTCCAAGACTTGGCAGCTCTCCATTCAAAATTTGACGGTAATAGCGCTCATCCTGAGCGAGGGCCCTCAAAGACATGAATAAAAGAAAGAAAACCCCTAAATAATGCACCATGCGTTTATTGTAACTTAAAGTCGCGTTTGTTAATATGCCTTGATTCAAAGGGAAGGTTTTTACATGATCATTTCAATCGGTTTCGTGCGTTCGGCCAGTCAGGTCCTTATTAAAGAATTAGACTGGGCCCAAAATTCTATGGACTCCCGCCTGATTGATGTCACTGATCTTCCAGATTTTAATCTTCAGGCCCTCTTTATTGACGACAACGAGCACTTTAATTCAATGGTGAGCCTGTTAGAAAAAGAGAAAGCTTTCTACCCTATTCTGGACGCCAAAGACGAGTCTCTTGGATATAACGCCTTTGAAAATCTTCCTGCGCAAGCCTTTAAGGATTTATATCTTAAAGTGACTAACAGATGGACCATGCACCAAAACTTTAACTCACTGGAAAATATTTGGACGCTCACTAATCACTTTCGTGATCTGTGGAAAAAAGATCGTCTCAGTTATTTTGAAGAAATGTTTTATTGGTTTAAGAGAAACATTGGAGCTGTAGATCTGACGATTATTTTTAATGATGTGATCAAGTCAGAGGAAAAAGACGAAAATAACGAAAAGAAAGAGCGCCCAAAACTGGTACAATCTATGCTGGCAGGAACCAAGAAGGGAAATTTCCACCAAGGTGGAACCAAAGAAAAAGAACTCATGCAGAACTACCTGGATAAGTTCCATGATATTTTTGAAATCACAGAATTCCACCCCACCAAAGGTCAGTTCGTGGCCACTGCCCAAATTGAAAGAAGCCCTATGATTTTCATGGCCCGAGTTCCTCAATTAAATCAATTACAAAGGTCTCTACTGGCCGCTTTGTTTAATGGGCTTCAGATCTAAGGCGAACATTTTTCAGCCCCTTTTATTTTTTGTTGATTAATTCAGAATCTCTTGCTAGTTTGCATTAATGAACTTTCGTTTGGCATACAAAACACTGAGCTTATCGCTACTATTGTCCACTTCCGCATGGGGTCAATCGAGTACTTCGGTTATTGATCTACCTAGTTTGAATCTCAAGCGCCTCAGAAACTACCTCAGTGCTGATCTCTTCTATACTCATGACTTTGTTTCAAACACTGGTGGTGTAAAAGCTGGTCCAAGAAACATTGGCGCGCTAGATATTTATATCGAATCTGATCTCAGTAAATATACCGCCCTTCAGGGCGAATTTATGGCCCACTATATTCATATCAATCAAAACGATACCCGCGCTAGTATTGGTGACTCTCAGGGTGCATCTAATATCGACATGCCCTCACAAATTGATAGAGTCGTAGATCTTTGGTACCAGCAAAATTGGAATGATGAATTTAAGACTCTCATTGGAATTCATGACATCAGTACTGAATTTAATGTCACCGAGAGCTCCCTTTCATTTTTAAACTCTTCTTTTGGAACCTCGGCAGAGCTTTCTGCATCTGGGCTCTCAATCTACCCTATAACGACTGTTGGCGCCCGAGCGCAATACAGCTTTAATGACGAGTTAAACCTCAAAACTGGTCTCTACGATGCCAATATCGGGGACGAAAAAAATTACAGAAGCTTTCACTCCGATATCGGCAACCACACTGGCTTTATCCATATGTCAGAGCTTGCTCACCAAAGAGATGATCAGAAAGTAGCTATCGCTGGGTGGAATTTTACGAACACTCAGGAAAAAATTGCGTCTAATGGTAAGGCCACATCTTTTGGAACCTATGCTCTTTATGAAAAAAAACTCGGCCATAATACGTGGCTGTTCGGCCGCTATGGATGGGCCAATCCAGTCGTCAGTGGCATTCAGTCTAACGCCTCTACTGGTATAGTTTATCGGGGAATTTTACAGCGTAAAAAAACTAATGATGAAGCAGGAATTGGTTTGTCTCAAGTTCACTTCTCACGCCAACACTTAAAAAACGTGGCCATAGAAGAAGAGTCTTCAACAACACCAAAAGAAACGGCTTACGAAGCCTACTACCAATTCAAACCAATGAAAGAACTCTCACTTCGCCCTGATCTCCAGTACATCACACATCCATCCGGAATAAAAAACCTGAAAAATGTTTGGGCAGTTGGACTCAGAACAGTTGTTGAGATTTAATCCTATCGACTTCCGAAGCCTCTAAGTGGTTCACCACCCAGAATATGAAAGTGAGTGTGAAAGACCGTCTGACCTGCATGAGGTCCCATGTTCGTCACGACTCTAAAGCCTGTTTGATCAAGACCCTCTCTCTGAGTCACCAATCTGATCGCCGAAAAAAGGTCTGCCAATTGCAATGGCTCTGAAGCCACTAGATCATTCACATCTCTGGTGTGATTTTTATGAATGAACAAATAGTGGTGAGATGCAGATGGGTGAAGGTCTTTGAAAGCAAAGACTTTCTCATTTTCAAAAACTTTTGTAGAAGGAATTTCACCTGCTGCTATTTTACAAAAAAGACAATCTGCGTGCTGCATATTTTAGCCTTTCACTCTTTGAATTTTTCCACCTAACTTGGTGAGCTTCTCATCAATTTTTTCATAACCTCGGTCAAGATGGTAGACGCGCTGAATTTCTGTTTGTCCGTGTGCAATTAAAGCACACAAAATTAAGGCAGCTGAAGCGCGAAGATCAGTACACATAACCGGGGCACCACTGAGGTGTTCAACGCCTTCAATAAGTGCAGAATTTCCCTTGAGGGTAATTTTTGATCCCATGCGAATCATCTCGGGAACGTGCATAAAACGGTTTTCAAAAATTGTTTCTGTCACAATTGAGTTTCCATCAACAATACTCATAAGCGCCATCATTTGCGCCTGAACATCAGTTGGAAAACCGGGAAAAGGAAGTGTTTCAATGGTCGTGCCTTTCAGACGATTTGATTTTTTGACCTGAACAAAATCACGTCCAACTTCTATGTTGGCCCCCATTTTAGTCAGCGTTTCAATCACAAATTTTAAATGATCGGGGTTAAGACCAGTGACCTTAACCTCTCCTCCACTCATGATCCCAGCAATGATAAAAGTCGCTGCTTCAATCCTGTCTCCGATCACGCGATAAGATTTTGGGTTGGGCTTGAGCTCAGATTCTTTCATTCCATGAATGGTAATTCGAGACGTACCCGCTCCTTCAATTTTCACCCCCTGACTCATTAAGAAATGTGCCAGATCATCAATCTCGGGTTCCATCGCTGCGTTTTCAATAACAGTTGTCCCTTCAGCAAGAACAGCGGCCATCATGATATTTTCAGTCGCGCCAACACTTGGGAAAGGAAAGGTAACTACCGCCCCTTTCAATTTATCGCATTTAGCTTTGATATAACCGTTTTCAATTTCAATTTGGGCACCCATTTTTTCTAGACCGGTCAAATGAATATCAACCGGGCGCGCACCAATGGCACATCCACCGGGAAGAGAAACTGAGGCGACACCATATCTGGCCAAAAGCGGTCCCAGAACCAAGACGGATGCCCGCATGGTTTTAACCAGCAAATAATCAGCGTGTTGATTATCAAGTTTTGTTGCATCAACCACAACATCGCCGTCGTTCTTAGTGACTTTAATGCCCATACTCTGAAGGAGCTTTAAAATCGTTCCTACATCCATCAGATCGGGAATCCCTACAAACTTCACAGGGAAAGGAAAAAGGATTGTTGCGGCCAGAATTGGGAGTGTTGCATTTTTTGCCGAAGAAATTTCGACAGATCCGTTGAGTTGGCAAGGGCCAGTAACCAAGAGTTTATCCATAAACCTTCCATGAATGAGATGGGTCAATTTTAGGAATTTTTCTCTTACTTGTCTCGAAGAAGTTCTAATGAAATGAAAAGCACACCAAAGAAAGAAGGGAGAAATTTTGAGCTTGGATCGAGACCGCCCTTCGGGGTGGTCTCAATATGATCTAGGCCATATTATACCTTTGAGTAAGTTAAGCCCATGCGCCGTCACAGTCTTTAATGCTCAACTACTCGCGGTCAACGGCGAAGGGGGTTACCCTTCACCTTCTCTCTTTGATGGCACTGTCTGATCGTCAGATTTTTAACTAAATTTAATCTATCATCGAAAAAAACCGAAAAATAGTCACATGAAGCTAAAAAATGACAGCCTAGACGCCCTTCTGCTGAAGGATGAAACCTATCAGGTTATCCTTGAGAAAATGATGGCAAAAAATGAAACATGGTCTGCCATGAACAAGGCACCAGTCATAAAGAATCTTAGTCTTCAGTGGATCAAAGAAAATCAGGCAGTGTTTTTAAAAAAAATAAAAAATGCCTTGGTAGATCCTGATTTTGAATTTTCGACCATGAAAAAGATTAATCTCATGACTCAAGAGAAAAGCCGAGAGATTTTTATCAGTAACTATGCTGATCGAATTCTTATGATGGCATTACAAAATATCTTGGCTACAGAATTAAATAAATATTTCCCAACACACCTTTATTCTTTCAGAAAAGGTTTAGGCCCTAAGCAAGCAGCCTTCGATCTTTCAAACTATATAAAAGGTGCCTCACTTAAAACGGGCTCCCTCTACTTTATCGGTCGTGACGTTTCTTCCTATGGTGACAGCATTAACCATAAAATCATGGATGAGACAATAGATTCATTTCCCACACTGAAAAACTCTCACTTGTTAAAATCACTGATAAAAAAATCGTATCGTTGCGAATATTTCGAAAATGACTCACCCAAGATAGCCATGTGTCTGATGAAAGGAATTCCTTCGGGAGCACCACTCGTCCCAGTTCTTGAAAATATATACCTCAAAAGACTAGATGAAGAATTGGGCAATATTAAGAACGCTTTTTATGCTAGATACGGAGATGACTTCATCCTACTTACTGATGATGAAAAAACAGCGAAGTCAGCTAAGGTGATGATTGATGAAATAGTAGCATCTCTTCAACTCACAATGAGTGAAAAGAAAGCCAAAAACTATCTCATGGGTACTGGGAAAACGTGTGAGGGGTTCGTAAAAAGAAAGTACTTTGAATGGATTGGAATTACTTTTAGCCTTGATGGCACATATTCTTTTAAGCCCAAACATAGAGCACAATATAAAAAGAAAATCAGAACGGAAATTGGTAACTTTACTTTTCATTTGGGCAATGCTGGTCTTACAAAGGATCAATTTATCGATTGTGTGAATGTCGGTTTTAATGAGCTAACGAGCCTGAGGCAGACACCAGAAGTCCAGAAACTCATTGTCTTGAGAACGAACATACCAAATACGAAAACACTGGATAAGCAAAATAGAGAGTTTCTTGTAAGATGCATTTCTAAGACTCTAAAGGTTAGCAAACGTGAAGCATGGAAAATTTTTCGAAAGATCAATCTGCACTCACTCGAGTATCAACGTCGTAAGCTTAAGTGCAATAAGAAGATCGCATGACAAGACTTTCTGCGATCCTTGAACCCAAAATTAAACCAAGACAAGCTGGCCTTTTGGATAAGTATCTCTGGAGCTATCGCTTCTCTGACTTTATCTTGCTTGTTCTAAATAGGAACAGAGGATATTTGTCTCGTAAGGTGTTCAATATTCTATTTGAACTCATAGAGTTCTCCTTCCTTGCATTCTTTTGTCATCCAGATTTTTATATATCTTTATTATTTATTCCTTTTTCTAGTTTTTTTATGAATCTCATGAATGAAGAGCTGTTTAGTTTGAATCGTTCGGCCAATTTCGATGCTTCTTCAATGAGTAGTCGCTTAAACTATATCGTTATCAGCACTCTTTTTATTTGTTTTTCATTAATTACGGCAAATTTCGCTATCGACATTCTGAAACAGCACTGGATACTTGCAACTATTTTCATTGCGAGACTCAGCCTTATTGCCGTGCAGTCATTTTCTTTTGCCTACTCACTTGAGATCACCACAAAGAAAAGGGTTTATTTCTCCCCACTGAATTGGTGGGTAGGTCTATTGATGTCACTGCTTTCCTTATTTATTATTAATTTTTCGCTTCCAATGGAAACCACTGTTACTATTGGAATAATTTGTATCTATCTAAGTCGTATTTTCATTGAGGGGCGCTTCCTACAGGCCATTTGGAAATTAAGATTCGAAAGAAGAATTTTTAGAACCTCAGGCTTTGAAATTAGGAACTTCATCACAAGATTTGCCATGTTTTTGGTTAATATAGTCACCTTCTATCAAATCTCAACTTACCTTTCAGGTAATCGAGGAGGCCCACAAGTTTGGGAGTTTTTCTTCTTCTTTATTTTCACTCTTAGGCTACTGAATCGACCATTTCGGGCACTACAAATCGACTTCATGAGTTACTTGAAACTCCGGCAAAAGTACTGGATTTTTTTGCGGCAGACTCAGGCACTTAAATTGAATCTTTTATTTTTAGCTCCCCTATTCTCGTACTATATTTACACCACAAAACAATGGGAGCTAACGGCTCCGCTTGGCCTTCTTCTTCTGAATTTAAACTTGCATTTATTTTTAGGAAGCGTGGGTCAGGAAGTAAGATTCAAAAATTTCTTTTTTCCTATTAGGCTAGTTTCTATTCTAATTTACGCATTTGCTCCTGGATGGACATTTTTACCAGTTTTCTATTTAGTCGAATTCAGCATTCTCAGTCTTTCATTAAACATCTTTGCCTTTCGTTCAAAACGACTACCTGATTATTTGTCCTCTATAAAAGCATTTAGCCTCGACAGGTATTCTTCTCTTAAGCCCCTCAGTGTATTTCACGCCCATCAAGGTAACTTCCTGCTCCTCTTTTTCAATCCCGACACAAATAGCCACTTAAAAAAGCTCTTTAAGGATCAGGTTTCATGGCAGCCTATTATGATTTCAGACCACATCTGGGTTATTATGGATGTGAACTTAGTGGATCCATATCAAATCTGGCGTACCTTTCCTAGGGAGATGAGACAGATAAAAGTTGTGAATCGTGCAGAGATGATAGGCCATTTCCCGAGCTTTGCCTCAAAAGGCTCCCCTTTAAACCCAAACGCTAAACGCTACTCAAAAATTGACGAAAAGTGGCATTTGGCCGGTGAACTTGTTCAAGACCCCGAGCTATTAAAAACTTTTGCCGATATTGAAAACCAGTCTTCAAATTCCAGAAATTTAACTGACAGAAAGTTTAGTTTCTACCAGAAGAGTCACTTTTTTTATCCCTTGATCAATCTCGATGAAGTAGAGACAATTATTCAAACTGAAGTTTATTTTCAGCACCTTGTAGATGAGGCAAAGGAAAAGTCTTGGCTCTCTTTAAAATCTTACTTTTCTTCTTAGCATTCATACCCAATTCATGGGCAAGCTTTTCGTGCATAACTGAACCAAAACGTTCAGCATTGGTCTACACCACAAACAAATCTGAGCAATGGGAAATAATAGAATTTAATTTTGAGCAGTCAAATTTTATCCCATCGTACTTCAGCTGTGCCTCTTTCCTAAACCAAATAAGAACAAGCTTTTTGATTCATTCACTCACGAAAGACGATTCTTTTCAAAGGCTACTCACTTTTAACGACAGCAAAGCTGCAAGAGTAACCGGGAGCTTGCGTAAAGAACTCTACAAGGTGTGCCTAGATTTTAAAGGCTGCTCACTTAGAGCGCCTTTTTCATTTTTTTATTGGACCAAAGAGAGCGACAACACCAAGGAATATTTTAAAGACAGTCATCCGCAATGCCTAAGTGAGGGAAAGGTCGCTAAAGAAACTCGCCAAGTGGCAAAACCACAAGATATCTTTACCCCGCTTGAAACATTCGACATTGCAAATCGAAAAATAATTGACGAATTTTTTAAAATGATGGATTCGGCAAAATGGGACAAAGTCTACATTTCGACCATGACTTTCTCTCCGGATTTTCTGGACCGGATCGTCGAGCGGACTAAAGGTAATCAGGTAAAAGTCGAGCTCATCTTTTCATTTGGATTCCAATCATTAATAAAAAACTTCCCCTCTTATTTGTACAATCTCCCTAAAAATATCCGCCTTCACCCGGTTTTCCTTTCTCCTAATGCGCAAACTTCATTTCACATAAAAGGAGCCCTGTTTCTTGGAGCTGAACCGAGGTATCTTTTCTTCACCGGTAATTTTAGAAATTATGACGAGGAAACATTTTCTGACTTGGCCATGATTGCGAAAGTAAAATCTCCACAACTTATTGAGGATTACTTTAAATCCCAAATTGCTTTTAACTGTCAGGATCAAAACTATGCCATCTGTTCCCTGGAATCAAGATTTGAGGGTAACTCATCCTCAAAAGACTTACTCAATAACCTTCTTAATCAGTCCTGCCAGATGATTCATCTCCCTTCAAAAGAAACAGTCCTCGCTTTTGGACCTCGGTACCAAGACATGAAAAGAATGATTCATGATTTTATTTCAAAGGCGAAACAATCTATAAAAATTGAAGTTCATCAAATTAATGATCCAGAAATGATCAAGTTGCTTGAACTTAAAGCATCGAAAGGGGTGAAAATCGATGTCATCCAAGGACTTACGGGAACAAAGAGCATACCCATCAGCAGTTTCATAACTGAGAACCCTCTTAATAAGCAGTTTCACTCAAAATTTATTATTGTTGATGATCGACAGATTTTATGGAGCACAGGTAACTTTACTCAAACCTCATATTCTAACCCTTGGGAAATGACTTATCTGATGGATGACCCTCTGGTAGTTAGAAGTTTTATCAGTAACTTCTTTTTGCATCAACAATCCATTCGAAATGCCAAGAAGACAGAATAGAGAGATTCAATTTTACAACTATTTATAAACTAAACGGTGATTACCTGACCTGATACTTTCCTCAGTTTTAACTTTAAAATTATCTGCATAGACGTTGATCAGGAAGCTTTTCAAGGCAGGATTATTATTAGCAGCGTCAGCTCCATTTTTCTCAACCATAATCATGGAGGATACTGCTTCCTTGGATGACTTAAACATTAACTTTAGAACGGCTATTTTATCAGCGCTTAATCCTGCAGGTTGAACACCCAGGGATGAAAAAACAAATTCTTTTATTTTTTTATTAATAACCGCCGAACTGGCACCGTTGTTATTAATTAAAAAATCTTCAACAACTGATGAAGCAATCGTGGAAGAGGCGTCAACACTCAAGCTACTAACTCCGCCGATTTCAGAAACGGCTTCTCTAGTGATAGTCGAAGTGAGCTCTGCTTTTACTTTTAATATTGACCCTTCAGGTACTAATCTTTCTACTAGTGTAAACTTATACTTCTTATTAGCATCCAAATTGGTCTCGCAAATTTTTACTTCAACGCCACTTTTGTCCACTAGATAAATTTTAACTTTTCTATTATTCACACCAGAAGCAGGCTTACATATTGCCTCATCCTTAGCATGGGCCGAGGCCAGTGGACTAAAATGATTCCAGTTAAAAGAGACATCTCCAGATATCTCGCGGCCTTCTTTTGTTGAAAATCCATCACCGCCACAAGCAGTTAGAAGGAACAAAGAAGACATCATTATTACAGCTAGGTTGATTTTCATAAATCGCTCCGTTAAATAATTCTTAATCAAACAAGTATAGGGTGGATCCGCCATAAGACCGACTATTTCACTCTTCTCGACATAACTATTTGATTACTTGAGAATTATTTGTCGGGCTTGACAGATTTTTGAAGTGTAGTGCCAACCATATTAGGCAGTTGAAGAGTTAAATGCTTGAAAAGGTGGCTTTTAGATATCGTTTAGTTCCAGTGAGGTCTTTTAAAACAGCCACATCTTTAAAACCCAGTCGCCCTAACATTTTCGCCTGTTCATCGAGCTCAAGCTCGTGCCCTTCCATCATAAAGGTTCCATTAAGATGAGCACGCACTTCCTGGAAAAAGTCCTCAAACCAAAGAACGTAATAATCGTCAGGAAGATAAAGCGCCTGATGAGGTTCATGCTTATCAACCGAAACATGAACAAGGCCCTTGTGAGACGAAGCTTTTATGTAAGGGGGATTTGAAACGATGAGATCAAAAACGCCTTCAACTTTAGTGAGTCTATCTGACTTAACCAGAGTTACTTTATGTTTTAGTCTCAAACGGTTGCAGTTTATTTGCGCCACTCTCAGTGCTTCGGGAGAAATGTCGACTCCAACGCCATTTTTTCCAACTCCAGCGTTAAGGAGGCTTAACACAATCACTCCACTTCCCGTACCTACATCAAGTACCCTCTGAGCTTTGCCTTTAAACTCACTCACGAGTAAATCAACCATATACTCGGTTTCTGGACGAGGAATTAAGACATGTTGATCAACGTAGAATCTATGGTGATAAAACTCAGAAAACCCCATGAGTGTGGCCATGGGTGTTCCTTTAAGAAATTGCTCTTCCAACTTTTGGCCGGCAATTTGCGACAGGGAACACGCAGCTTGATCTAGTTTTATGACGGAATTTTGAAGTCTAAATTTGATGATATCGAGAAGATCGCGCAGAAAAATATCTAGGTTAAGGCCTGGATATAAATCCTGAAGGATGACTTCGTGATCCCGGTAAAAGGCTGACCACGAATCCTTCAGAGTTTTTATGCTTCTTCACCTTGAAGTAAGATCGCCTGGTTATGAGCAATAAGCGCATCAATCACTTCTTCAATATCCCCGTTCATGAAACTTGGAAGATTGTAGATAGTGTAATTGATTCGGTGATCGGAAATTCGACCTTGAGGATAGTTATAAGTACGGATACGTTCAGAACGATCTCCCGTTCCTACTAATCCTTTGCGCATTGATGCTTCTTTATTATGAGCTTCTTGAATACGTAGATCGTAAATTTTAGCTTTTAGAATTTTAAAGGCTTTCTCTTTGTTTTTTAATTGAGAACGCTCATCTTGCATGGCGATTACAATCCCTGTCGGATTATGGGTTAATCGAACCGCTGAATCCGAGGTGTTTACCGACTGACCGCCTGATCCACCAGAGCGATAAACATCAATTCTAATTTCATCCATATTAAGAACAACATCCTCAACTTCATCTGCTTCAGGCATAACTGCCACAGTAATGGTAGAAGTGTGAACGCGTCCCATCGATTCGGTATCAGGAACACGTTGAACCCGGTGTACGCCTGATTCATATTTCATTTTTGAGTAAACCTTATCACCGGAAACACTCACGATAATCTCTTTAAGACCTTGATCGCCTTGAGAAATTGAAACGACCTCTGACTTCCACCCTTTAGTCCCAAAAAAGTTTTTATACATACGCCAGCAGTCAGCAACGAAAATCGAAGCTTCGTCTCCGCCAGCACCAGCACGCATCTCCAATAAGATGTTTCGGTCATCATTGGGATCTTTAGGTAAAAGAAGTAATTTTAATTCTTGTTCTACGTTTGGAAGGCTCGCCTCAAGCTCAGAGAGTTCTTCTTTGGCCATTTCGCGCATCTCTTCATCTTTTTCATTATGAATAATGTCTTTATTGCCTGCGATATCTTGAACTAATTTTTTATATTCTCTGAATTTAATAACGATGGGTTCAATGTTCGAGCGCTCAGTATTGGTTTCTCTTAACTCGGTTGGACGATCATAGAGAGTAGGATCACCCAATCTTTCAGTTAAAATTTCATAGCGTCTTACAACTGCTTCAAGTTTATCGAACACGTTCGTTCCTTATGGAGTTACTCTAAGAATTGGGTCAAAGTCGAATTAGTAGATTCAATGTCATGAATGTTACCGATATCAACTTCTTCCAGTTTCATGACGCGTGTTTTTGCGTCTTTAAGATTAAATTTTTCTTCCAGGTGAAGAACGGCCTTAATGCTTGAAAGGGCCACTTCCAACTGCTGATCATCTGGTTCTTTAGTTGTTAATTTCTGGAGCATCAT
>JAIFLR010000117.1 GCA_020048985.1 Halobacteriovorax sp.
CCACGTTTATAAAGATATTGGACACAAAGGTTCTGTCGGAGTTGGTCTTAATGTTGATACCCTCATACCAGTTCTAACGCTTTCGTTTAAGAAGTCAGCTGGGCACGCGAAAGTGAAATTCTTTTCTTTAGACTTAAATAAAAAAAATCCAGATGTTCTAAAAAATGCTCAGCTTCTAAGAAGTGCTATAGTTCATTCTTCTACCGGTGAGATGGAAGAAAATGAAGTCAAACCTTACATCCTAAAGCATGATTTCAAAGAAGGAACTCCTTCTATGAATCTGTTATTCTGGCAGTGGATTAAGCAGAATTCATCGACCAAGATTACTGTCACGAATCCAATTGGCGAAGAGAGATACTTCCGTCGTCATTATTATGGACTAACCCAGGGTAGGAATTATCAGGCCTACGTTAATGCTATTATTAATCACTGGGTGGGTATGTTGTTTGATAAGGGGGCCGGACTTTCGGAAGCAACTGGCACGAACCCTGGTTATTCATTTAAAGGACAGGCCAAAACTAAATTCTTAACACTCGATCAGGAATTAGATAGCAAGGGTGAGGTTATCGAGCCTTTCGTAAGTCTTTCACGAGTCTGGAATGGTTGGAGTATTAATAAGAAGAAAGCTGAAGAACTTCTTGAGGAAATAAGAAACCAGTATAAGTTCCAGTTTTATAACGCTCCAGTTTTAAATGATACGAGTAAGATTTATCTTTATAATATTAGTGTCAATATCCTGTTTTACCAAAAAGGTCTTGAGTACTTGTTGTCTCTTGATGAAAACCGTATTAAACGAATTTTTTTAGAGCACCAGATTCAAAATTCTTTAGTCGTGAACCCTAATATTGATGAAGAAAAAGAAAATGAAGACTTCTCTGCTGATAAATACATTGAAACAGGTGTTAATAAATTCCTTAGACTCCTTAAGCGCTTTAGAAAATTGGATCTAAAAAACAAAGATGATCGCGCTAATAAGAATCTGCTTAAGGCACTAAGCTTCATGGAGAAAACGGTTTATCTTCCAGGAATCGTGAAACTAGTGGGTGGGGAAGAGAATATCTTTGTCACGTCTAAGATTTCAGGGTTTCGTGAAGGGGATGAAGACGGAGATCGCCCAATAGTTTCAAGCTCTCTCGGAGAATTTGGATCTCCTCGGATTTTAGGACCAGTCATTCAAATGCAAAAGACAACAGATATGCTCGAAGGTGAATTTTTTATTAACTGGATGATGCAGAGGTTAATATAATATGAAAACACTATTAATCTCTCTATTGTTCGCTTCATCATTGGCCCATGCAGGAAGATTTGTTGTGGAAGCAAAACATCAGCTTACTCCAGCTCAAATTGCGAAAATAAAAGGCATTAAGATCCAGGCATGGATTAAAAATAGTGATCCTTATCTTTCTCGCCTCTATAGTGTCTCGGGTATTATCGCCAAAAGCGAATTAGAGAAATTAGCTTGGGTGAAAAATGTTGAAGATACGTTCGAGTTGACTCAGCTCTCTTTAGAGCCGGGTGCCAATTCTGAAAGACTAGTTGAAGACGAGTTATTTCCCTACCAGTGGTCTTTAATGAACCAAGGGCAGTCTTACGTTCGTGAAAAAGATGATATCCATAACATTCCATTAATCGGTTTAACTGGTAAGGATGTTGGATGGAAAAATATCTACTCTAATCTGCCTAAAGGCCGCCCGATAGTTGCCGTTTTGGATTCTGGTGTGGATCTCAGTCACCCAGATCTTCAGGGTAATCTTTGGAAGAATGAGAAAGAGTGTGGTCTTGATGCTAAAATCGATAATGACGGAAATAAACTAGCAGGTGATTGCCACGGTTGGAACTTTACTGAAGCCATTGATTCTGATGAGGCGAAAACTCCCCAGGACAATGACGGTCATGGATCACATGTGGCAGGTATTATTGCCGCCGCCAATAATGGTCTTGGGATCGTGGGGGTTAACCCTAATGCACTGATCATGCCTGTTAAGGTAATGAGAGACTCTAATTCAAAATCTGATATCAATTCCTCTGAATCATTTGCTCAAGGGATTATCTATGCCACCAACATGGGGGCCCATGTTATTAATCTCAGTCTTGGATGGCCTCGCTCCCTAGAAACAAAACATTTAAAAGATGCTGTTTATTATGCACTTTCTCGAAATGTGATAATCGTGGCAGCTGCTGGAAACAACAATTCTTCTGAGCCACTCTTTCCATGTGCTTATGATGGAGTGATTTGTACCGCAGCTTCTACCTTAGATGGTAAGTTTGCTGGTTTTACGAATTACGGTGGTCATGTCGATGCAGTTGCTCCAGGGGAAGGGATTTTGAGTCTAAATCCAACACTTTTTGAGCCAGAGTATTTCTCGGTTCCTGGATACGATATTAAGAGTGGTACTTCTCAAGCCTCGCCAATGCTTGCAGGATTAATTTCCATTGCTAAGGCCCAGGAGCCTGACCTTAAAATTGATGAAGTGTTTGCTCGCTTATATTCAGCTGCTCAGAACTCAGATAAAAAGAAATTTATCATGGGTGGAGTGGCCACTTGGGACGCACTCTCTAAAAAAGTAGAAGGTCCTGTTGTTCGTCCTGTGCTGAAGCGCGTTCGTCAAATTGTCCTGGCCTCGGATCGCTCTGACTCAAGACTCATTATTCCTGTTAGAAATTTTGGTCTTGAAACGCAAAACATTCAGGTGAAAGTTGAAAGTCTATCCGCTGGCGTTGAGTTTCAAGTTGAAGCGATTCTTATTGAGAATTTGAAAAATGCAGAAGTTAAAGATCTACCTTTTGCTGTGAAAGTTACCAATCTTAATGCTGAAAGCAGTGTGAAAATTAAAGTGACTGTCACCAATGCTGAAGGTGAGAAATCATACGTTAATGATCTGCCAGTGGTTCGTGATGTGAGAATGGAAGTTGCCTTTAAAAAGAATAATTTTGTTTTTAATAAAAACATTATCCCTCTAGGTAATGTCGTTAACGGCAAGATTGTCTCTTATTTGAGCACCATTGATACCTATGGCAAGAGCTTGAAACATGAATTCTACGTGCGTCGAACGAATAAAGATGACAAGAAGCTTGAACTCTCTGTCTTTACTCGTAAGGGTAATGTGATCTCTGAGGCGCCTAGACAAATTGTCCTCGAGAACTTTTCAACTCTGGTTAACTTCATCCGTCTTGATCTTAACTTTGACGGAAAAGAGGACTACCTGGTTCAGGCAGTCCATGAAGATGAGAAAGGGAAGTTTTTCCAGTTCTCATTTTTTAATGATGAAATGAAACCTCTTTGGGAGAAATTCCAAAATGTAAGAGTGACTCTGGATTTGACTGTGGAGAACATGAATGAGCTGAGTTTCACTCGTATGGATCATCCTGTGTTAGGTTCGATGATGGTTCCTGCTTTCTTCACTGAAGGTCAGTTACCTAAAGTCGATCAGTCACTCGATTTCTTTGGTCGGTGGGACAGCAGCAAAGAACTTCGTCTTTATTACCTTGAACCAAAAATTGAAGACAAGACGTTTCGCATTCGCTCGCTGACTACCAATGTGTGGAAAGAAAGCGTTAAAAAAGAATTGAATTCAAAATGGTTTGAAACTGTTTTAGTTGAAAACCTTCTCCCTATCAGCGTCGAGAACGCTCAGAAAGGTGAGCTTCGTGTTGTGATGAGTGTTGGCCAAGGAACAAAAAGACAAATTTTTATTTCTACTTTTGACACCAAGAAAACCCTTCGTGGAAAAGCACTGCCTCAGATTGTGCTTCAGACTGAAGGTGTTGATACATTATTTACGATCACTCCGACAGGGCTTGATGCCACTGGAGACGCCTTCCTTAATATATATGACCGCTCTCGCGCCAAACTTGTGACCACTAAAAATGATCAGCAGAGCTCTCAGTTAAATTATTCTCATGAGTCAGAGACAGATATTATGGCCGGTCACATAGTAAGTTTTGAGAAAGGGGAGCAGAAATTCTCTGTGCTTCAAACGCGTGATGAACTGATTGGTCTTTCGACGATTAATGGCAAAGTCACAAAGTCTTCAAGACCTAAGCTACGTTACAGCTTTTTGTCGGATAAGGTTTTATCTGAATTGTATAACCCAGTTATTTTCAATCGTGATGGTGTTCAATCACCGGCCCTTTATGTTGATTCAACTGCTGTGACTGCAAACCGTGTTTACTTGTTTGAAGAGCAACAAGGCAAGCTTGTGGCCTCAATTAAGAACTCATTAATCGTGCCGGCCTCAAAAGAGATGGCATGTAAGGCGCTTAATCCGTCTTTCTCTGCAGCTGCTGGCTCTCATGAATTCGTCTTCTTATGTTTAGAAGACAAAGAATGGTTTATCCGAACTTACGACATGAAATAAAAATTGAATGTAATAGTATAGCCGTTTTGTCTCCATTGATTGGGGCCAAAACCTCTCCGTTCGCTGCGTTAATTTGAGCTTTTCGGGGCCAAAGTGATCCTGAAAAGTTGGCAAGCGAATTGCTTTTGTCAACATTACACAGTGTATAGCAGGATGCGACTCGATGTGTTACTTGAACGCAACTTATTAACTCTCAGGTCATCCTGGGTCTTTTTTTCGAAAAGGGAAAAGAAAATATGAATACACAAAAAGGTTTAGCAATTCTTGCCACTGTTTCTCTTCTTGGCCTTTCTGTCGCTTGTAGCGATCGTTATGCTGAAGGTTTGGCCGATGGTAAGGCCCAAGGCTACGCTACTGGATACGATGAAGGTTACGATGATGGTTACCTAGACGGTGATGAAGCAGGGTATGAGCGTGCTAAAGCTTATTTCGCTTCATCTTCGTACAACTCTGGATTCAACGATGGTAAAGCAGTCGGTATCACTCAAGGCTACAACACTGGATACACTGCTGGACAAGCTACAGCTTCAACTCAGATTGCTGCCGCTTACACTAACGGCTACAACGTTGGTTACGACGATGGATACGATGACGGTACTCTTGATGGATACGACATGGGCTACGAC
Organism: Halobacteriovorax sp.; assembly: GCA_020048985.1. Taxonomy (GTDB): domain Bacteria; phylum Bdellovibrionota; class Bacteriovoracia; order Bacteriovoracales; family Bacteriovoracaceae; genus Peredibacter. The sequence continues at coordinate 4,985 of JAIFLR010000117.1, forward strand.
GATGGTGTAGCTGATGGTTACGATATGGGTTACGACGATGGTGTTCTTGATGGATACGATCTTGGTTACGATGATGGATTTGCTGATGGATACGATGTTGGTTACGACGATGGTTTCGATGATGGTTCATTTGCAGTAGGTAAGTCGAAAGCTCTTAAAGGCTACGCTAACCTTCTTTCTATGGCCCACAACGATATGTTTGATTACTCAAAAATCGCTGCGCCTAAATCAACTGCTCGTGGAATCGTAGCTAACGGGAAACTTCTTTTCGAAGAAACTTCTCTTACTAACAAAGATACTTTGAAGCGTGCTGCAGTTGTTGAGCAATACCTTGTTATCGAAATGGCGAAACAAGTTAAAGGAAAGTTCGGTCTTTCAGCTGAACGTTCACTTAAAATTGCAAAAGCTTCTAACCACTTCCGTAAGTTTGCTTCTAAGAGAGCTCTTACTAACGAAGATACTAACGCTTTCGTAACTGAAATGATCGGTGTTGATCTTAAAACAATCGAAGCTGCTCACGAAGCTGGTAACATGAGTTCTGTTCTTGAAGCAGCTGCTTCTAAGAACGGTACAACTCCAGAGAAGATGGCCGAAGTTCTTGCTAAACACTTTATCTAATCTCTGATTTTTGATTGATTAAAAATAAGGGGCCCAGATCACAATGGGCCCTTTTTTTGAGAATAGAAGGGTAACATGAAAGTACAAAAGTTTTTTGCAATGCTTGCGACAGTTTCTTTATTAGGTCTCTCTGTCTCCTGCGATCGATATGCTCAGGGCTTGGCCGACGGAAAAGCTGAAGGCTATGCTAGCGGATACGACGTGGGTTACGACGACGGTTACCTTGATGGTGATGAAGCAGGGTATGAGCGTGCTAAAGCTTATTTTTCTACAGCGACTTATGCTGATGGATTTAACGATGGTAAAGCAGTTGGTATCACTCAAGGATACAATTCAGGTTTCTCTGCCGGACAAGCGACGTTTGCTCCTCAAGTTGCAGCGGCCTACACTAATGGCTACAACGTTGGTTACGACGATGGGTACGATGATGGCATAGATGATGGATACGACATGGGTTACGATGATGGCGTGGATGATGGATACGACATGGGCTACGATGATGGCGTAGATCTTGGCTACAATATCGGGTACGACGACGGATTTGATGACGGATATGATGTCGGCTACGATGATGGATACTACGATGGCTCTTTTGCTGTAGGCAAATCTAAAGCACTTAAAGGCTACGCGAACCTTCTTTCAATGGCCCATAACGATATGTTTGATTACTCAAAAATCGCTGCTCCTAAGTCTACAGCTCGTGGAATCGTAGCGAATGGGAAACTTCTTTTCGAAGAAACTTCACTGACTAACAAAGATACATTGAAGCGTGCTGCAGTTGTTGAGCAGTACCTCATCATTGAAATGGCCAAGCAAGTGAAAGGGAAGTTTGGGCTCTCTGCTGAACGTTCACTTAAGGTTGCAAAAGCTTCAAATCATTTTCGTAAGTTTTCTTCTAAGAGAGCTCTTACTAATGAAGACACGAATGCTTATATTACTGAAATGATCGGTGTGGATCTTAAGTCAATTGAGGCTGCTCACGCGGCCGGTGACATGAGTTCTGTGCTTGAAGCAGCTGCTTCTAAAAACGGTACAACTCCTGAGAAAATGGCCGAAGTTCTGGCCAAACACTTTATTTAGTCTCCATAATAATACTGGGCCCATTTATGGGCCCTTTATTATTAGGGAGCTCTCACTTGAAAAAGATCCTCATCGCTTTCATTGCACTTCCGATCCTTGCAGTGATTATTTTGTTTTCCCTGCCTAGACCTCAATTTGAAATTGAAGCTGCCCGTCCTCATTTTTGGGATTACCCCAAATTAAGCGAAGCCACCTATAAAACTGAAATCATGGCCGATGGAAAAATACTGATTGAACTTCAGCATCCCATTCTCAAAGGGATCACTCCGAAGATGGTTTCATGGTGGTACCGCAATCTCGCTTTAGGCAAGGCCACCATAGACGCCAAAGAATATGACTATTACCATTTGTTCCACCTGACTGAACACGGTCAAACCCGCGTTGTGGGTCCCGCAACAGATGGCTCTGAAGGCATGGGTGTCGGTGCCTTAGTGTATCGCCAAGAAAGATTTGGACCTTATTTAAGCAAAGGAACCGGGCGAGTGGAGTCTTTTAGTGACAATGGTTTTGTGGTTGTTCCAGTTATGGGGCCACTTAGTTTTGGGCGCATTGAGCACACTTTTGAAGCTCATCCAGAGGGGACTCTTTACCGCGTGAAGAGCATTCTCGGTTCAGACGCTCCTATTATTGGTCCACTCCTAACTTATTATATCCGTACCAAACAGTTTCCACCTGAGGTTGTTCAGGAATGGATCAGGCATCAGGTTGAAGAGGTGGGGAGTTTGCCCCACCTCTTGCCGCGAATTTATAAAGAGAATTAATTTCTAGAGAAGTGCTTTACAGGCCGGATTAACTTTATTGATGTTCTCTTTGAGGCATTTAAGAATCATTCCATTCTGAAACGGTGCCTTAGGGCAAAGTTTCAAGCGGTCAGGTTCACAAACATCTACCATCTTTTTAAGCTTTTGAGATTCATTCACTCTGAACTGGCGACAAGAGTTGGATAACTCTTTCTCGTTGACCGTGAGGCAGCGGTGCTGGTCAGTCGCTGTTAAACCTCTTTTACAGTGCTTTCTCAGATCCATGTAACAAGGATTGGCCTGCTCTTTGTTAATCTCTTCCTGAACCACTTTTTTGCAATTCGGAGTGAGGACATTGAGTTTCTTCTCCATGCATTCATGAATATCTACGAATTGGATTTGTGTCGGGCAATACTTCTCGGTTTCATCAAAACAAGGATTGGCCTTTTTCATTTCTCCAATTTTCTTGTCCACGATTTTTTTGCAAAATCCACTGAGCTTGTTTTTGTTTCTGACAAGGCATCTTGAAGTCGCGGCTTCTGGTTCAGAAATTGTCGAATAACAAGTATTCACAATATCCTGAGCGCAAACGTCCTTAACGATAATATTTGGCTTCTTGGTTTTGAAATCGGCCAAACACTTAGTTCCAAGGCGGCTCTCATTTTTCATGAGGCAGTATTCAAGTTTGCGATTATCCGTTGGAATTTCAGCACAGAAGTTTGCTAGTTCTTCAAAACAAGGATTTTTTTGTCCCGTTTTTGTTTTGAATTCTTTCAATTCTTTTTCGCAAGCAGGGGAGAGTTGGCCTTGATAGTCATCAAGGCATTTGGCCAACTGGCCTTTGCCCGGATCTGTACCAGCACAAAACTTTTTTGCGTCCTGATCACATACGTTGGCTTCACTTCTCATAGAAAGAAGAAGTAGCAGCGCTGCTATAAATTTCATCAGATCCCCTTAAGTGAAATTAAGCTTTCTTCTTACAGCTCTCACCTTTACAGTCTTCTTTTTTCATTTCTTGAGAGCATGATCCGTCAGAACACTTCTTATCTTTGTCACAACAAGCTTGCTTGCAGTCTGGTTTAGCGCATGAAGAAGCTTCTTTTTTTGCACAGCATGATTTACCCATATGTGAGCAAGAAGAGATCGACAAAAGGGTCGCAAGAGTCAGAAATGACAAAACTTTCATGATAAAACCTCATTATTGATAAATGTTAACTAGACGAAAAATTTCGTACTTGTATTATATAAGAGTCCTTTGTTTTTAACAAAAGCAATAATCCATCCGGAAAATTTGGAGTTATCTTGATTAAAATAGTCGGCGTTTTAGTTCTATTACTATCTTCGCATGTCTTTGCTGACAGCGTGAGCTTACATATTTTCCGCTCTCCATTGGGAATTAACTGGGCGAATCCGTGGAAAATGACGGTTTCCACCCTCAAAAATTCACTCGCCAATACTCATGGGAAACGGGCCTTCTCTATTAGTCACGTCTTTGTAGAGATCAACTGCAACTCAACCGGTGAGCATATTTACCGCGGTCAGACTTCGGTCGATGATTCAGGAGAGCGAGAGCTTATTTTTAAACAGAAATACGGCATGGGTGTCATGTTTCACACCTACCGTGGAAAATATGAAACGGATCAAGGCATTCTTAGAGATATGGCGCCTTATGAAGGTTCAGAGCGCCGCGGGACTTTTACCGCTCTGATCAACCCAACATCTTGCCAACGCATGCTTCAATATGAGCGTGAATATGTCGAGCGCGGTTATGGGCAGGTTTATTCTGGTCTGCAGGCCGATCCCCTAAAAGGCGAGGGCGCGGGCTGTTCTGCTTTTGCTGTGAGTTTTTTAAGAGTCGGTGGACTGATGGAAGCCTTTACCAAAGAGTGGCAGAACATTATTGATGTTCCTAAACGTTTTGTTGGTGGACCACTCACTGGCAAAAAAGTGAATATTTTAAAAATTCTTTCTCGTCCGGCCGCTAAGTGGTCAAACAAAGAAGCTCATATTCATCTTGAGGCATGGAATCCTGAAGAAATGCTCGATTGGGTCAATCAAACTCATGAGACCATTTTGGGTGGCGGTGTTCTTGATGGTTATGAAGCGACCATTGATAGTGTAGGTGATTCTAAGGCCGTGACTGTTGATCTTTTTGACCGAGCCACTCCTACTGGGCCCATCTGGTTAATCTAATCAATGTATGAGTCCGTTGGTGGCCAAGAGGTCATTGATCAATTAGTAGATGATTTTTACGAAATCATGGCAACTGATCCAGTTGCCAAAGATTGTTTTGCGACCCACGAGGGCAGAGACATTTCCGAATCTGCTCATAAACTTAAATATTTTCTCTCTGGCTGGTTAGGTGGCCCTCAGCTTTACCTGGAAAAATTCGGGCATCCCCGTCTAAGAATGAGGCATAATCCATTTCCGATTGGAACCAAAGAAGCTGAGCAGTGGCTTTATTGCATGAAAAAAGCGCTGGCAAAATCTGTGATTAAACCCGAGATTCAAGACCAGATGTACGGCGCCTTTGTTCAAGTCGCCACTATGCTTATAAAAAACCCGTCCTGAATAACGAATAAGAAAGTTCCTGAAGTTTTCTGAGGCGCTCTTTGACCAAAGGGTCCTCAAGGCCTAATGGGAAGTAGCGAAGGTTTGCATGCATGTCGTTTGGATGATTCATCAAGATGACGTGTTCTTCAAAAGAAAGTTTTCCTACCCAAAGGGAGCGCAGATCTTTTTGATAGAACTGCAAATGGTAGAGCAATTGGACCATTCCATGAAGGTAGAGAAGCTCCTTAGTGAAGGCCATCCCTCCATCCAGAGGAACGCCTCGAAAAACTCTTAGTGCCAATTTGAAAGCATCAAGTTCTTCGATATCGTGATGCCTCAAAAATGAGTAAACGTCTTGTATGTTGGATCCACGTTCGGCCATGGTGGTGGCCAGATGCCTGAGCATCACCTTGCTCCACCGCTCATGGGTCATGCAGCCAGTGATAAGTTCCGTCAGGACAGCTAATCCTTCCTGTAGAAATGTTGTTCTTGGTGCCCATGTGGCAAGCCAGGGATGCTCGGCCTGAGCAGCACCATTCAAAGAAGTTCCCAGATGCACCCAACCTTCATGCACTAAAAAAATATCCAGTGCTTGAGTTGAATACGTTTTGTACGGATTGAGTTTTAAAACTTTTCTTCCGGCCGAAGAATCAGAGAGAAGAGAGGTCGAGGGTCTAACATCGACATCTGTGTCCTCGAAGGTTTCAAGCAGTCTATTCTTCAGATAATTTCTTGCCGCCTCACCTTGAAGTGTTTTTTCACTTACATCTGGAACACAAAAATCGGGAATCTTTTCCAGAAAATACAGGAATGAATTATTTTGTGTTGATTGATGAGATGTTCCGTAAAGTTTCACACAGTGGTCATAGAAAAAAACATTGTCAAAATTTTCCATCATCGAAAGCAGAGTGTGGTAGTCCTCAACCCTCTGAGTAAAAACCTTTTTCATGTCCTGCGATATCTCGGCCACTGCAAGGTCTTTGAGGAATTGATCCATCGCCAGGCGTTTTGATTTCACGTTCACACCGAATGGCACACTGACGTCTTCAAGCTCATCGATAAATTTATGATGCTGTGGAAAAATTTTGGTCAGAGTCTTCAGGGGATAACGAGGGTGGCCTAGGAAACTTAAATCCTTAGCGATATCTTTTAATTGAGCCGAAAGCTCAAGGATAGGGTCTTCTTTCCTCATAATAAGTCTATCGGTAAGAAAATGATGGAATTGACACAAAAAACTACAGTTATACTGGAAAGATGAAAACAATCTCAATATTGCTCTTATTTTCACTCAACTCTTTCGCTCAATATAGGAAGCCCGAACTAATTGCTCGCTACTCGGGTAATGATGCCTTCAACGCTCCGGTTGGGCTGTACTGTTTTACTTCAGAACCTCAACCGACTAAAGAAGGCGTCTTCCTGGGCTGCACCAACGGCGAAGGCCAAGCACAAATGGTGAAGTGGGCCCCGGAGTTTAAGGTCGTGGCCTTGAGCGAGTATGGGATGTTTTCTCATCCAAAAGAAGTTGAAGGAAAAACCAATTGGTATGAGTTTAGTGAGTCTGGGGTCAGTAACCTGTATGAGTTTCAGGATAATAACTTGGACGTCATCAATCTCAAAAATCTTGGCCCGGCCTATGCGCTGATTGATTCCTTCACGGCAGTGAGGGGGCAAAGTTATATTTATCGCCTGCAAGATGATGCTAAGAAACTTCAGGGTTGGAAGAATCACATTGTAACATCCATGTATGCTGAAGACGTTGCTCACATCTTTCCGCCAGCATCATCTGTGGATGGAGATTTTATTATCAAAGTAAGAAGAGAGAGTACCAGCGAGAATGCCCCTGATGAGCTGCTTTTATGGAATGGACAATTTAAAACAATTCTTAAAGATCGTGATGCTGATCCCGCTTCGGCCTATAAGTCTTTTCGTCATCAATATGCTATCGATGGGGCCTCTGTAGCGATGGTGGTAAGTGATGATCAGGGCGAAGCTTTGGTGATCGTTAAAGAGGGGAAGGTGACGGAAGTCGCTCGTGTAGGAAAAGACCTCATGGGGTTTGATTATTTTTCACCTAAAATGAGAAATGGAGTCCTCGCTTTTCGCGGTGTGGATCTGGAAAAACGAAAGGCACTGTGGGTTTATGAGCAAGGTCTTTTGAGAAAACTCCTCACTCAAGGCGACATTGTTCAAACTGATAAAGGCTTGGCGAGAGTGGATTACAAAGACCAGGACGCACTGTTTTACGGAGCTCCAGGCATTGGGCCTAAAGGCGAAATTTATCAACAAGCGACCCTGACTGATGCTGATTTTTCCATGACGCTTCTCGGTATAGGCTTAATTAAGTTCGCGAAAGAGTAGTTTTTGCCTTATTTAGTCCGTGGTTTGTCTCGAAGTAAGAGTGTTTTAAAATAAAAGAAAAGGTCTTTTCATGAAAATATTCTTGTTGCTTGCTACTATACTCTTCACCACCTCATTTGTGCAGGCTTCTTGTAAGCTTCCGACGAGTGAGAAAATTGTGATTGGTTGCACGTATAAGTGTGACTTTTTTACGCGTTCACGTTTAAAGGCCGCTGCAGCTCGCTTAGGCTACAGAGTTAAAATCATTAATATTGGATTGAATAAAGATGTGTCTGAATCACTGGCAATGGTGGATTCTGTTTTGATTCCAGGCGGCGCCGACATACATCCTAAGTTTTATCTTAAAAACGTGACTGATGAATTAAGAAATTACACTGAAAATAACATGCATCTAGTGAAACTCACTGAGGAAGGAAAAAAGAGAGATCTTTTTGAATTCACCCTCGTAAAACTTCTCTTGAATTTTGAATCTCAGTATAAGAAACTTCCACTCCTTGGTATTTGCCGAGGGATGCAGATGATGTCTGTGGCAAAGGGATTACCACTTTATCTTGATATCAAAACAGAACTTGGGATTCCTAATCGTGAGTACAAGTTTGATCGTGTGAACATTACGGAGCCAGAAAGTTTGATGAGTTCTCTTTATGGGAATAAAAAAATCTTAGGTTTTCAAATGCATCACCAGGGGATAAGAGTCGATTACTTTGAAGCGCATAGAAATGAATTCTCCAATGTGAAAGTCAGTGCGTTTTCTAATGATGGAAAAATTGCTGAAGCAATTGAATATACGGGGATGACCGCACTCGGTGTGCAGTATCACCCAGAGAAGTCTCTACCTGGAACAACTTTTCCAGTGTTTAAATGGTTTCTCACTAAGGCCTGTGAATACAAGACATCTAAGGATCATCTATGAAAAAATTGATTTTAGGGGCGGCCCTTCTTTCAACCAGCGCTTACGCGAATCTTCATTTATCACCACCGGATTTTGATACCAAAACTGGCCGGGCCGTATTTGTTGATTTCAAGACTGCTGAATATGACATCACTTACGATTTGGTTAATGAAGTCACTCAGTCAGACTTAATGGTCAAAAAGTGAAACAGAATTTGATCTCATTTCCTGGTGGAGTTTCAAAGTTAAGGCAGCTTACGACTTCAGTTCTTCCCGGTGTCCATACTCTGGAAGTTGAAAATACCATTGATACTAACGTTTCATTTCATACAAACTTTGGTTCTGTCTCCAGCGCTTTCTGGATTCGTGATTTGAAAGACCGCTTATTTCTAGAGCAGTATGTTCCTTCGAACTTTGAGTACGATCAGTATCAAATGACTTTGAATGTGAATTTTGAAGGCGTAGAGAAGGCGAGCCAGGACTTCTACACCAATGGTAAAGTCACTCAGATATCTCCTGTCA
>JAIFLR010000035.1 GCA_020048985.1 Halobacteriovorax sp.
TTTTAACCGAAGAGGAAAGTCATGAAGAGCTTATTTCAATTATTGAAAATCAAGTAAAAGCAAAGTCTCCAAAAGAGATGATGTTACAAGATACTTTCAATCATTTTTTAGCCGCCATAAAAGAGCGCGCTCACCAACACCGGTAAAAATATATGAAAAAAATGTTGATTATCAATGGACCCAACTTAAACATGCTGGGCCAGAGAGAACCTGAAGTATATGGCAAAGAGACTTTGGATGATTTAAGAAAATTCACTGAGTCTATGATCAGTGGCCAGGCCAAGCTTGAATGGTTTCAATCTAATGTGGAAGGGGAGCTGGTAAATCGCATCCAAAAAGCAGTTTCAGAGGACTTCACCGCCCTGATTATTAACCCGGGTGGTTATGCTCACACAAGTGTCGCCATTCATGACGCTCTGAAAATCCTGAAAATTCCAGTAATTGAAGTCCATTTGAGCCAAGTTTATAAGCGTGAAGAGTTCCGTCATACATTATTGACGGCAAAAGCCGCGACGGCCATAATGTCCGGATTCGGAAAGCAGACATATTACATCGCGATAAATTCGCAGCTCCAGTAAAGGATCATCTTTATGTATCAAACAACAGATTTTAGAAAAGGCCTTAAAATTGAGATTGAAGGGAAACCTTGGATCATTGTGGATTTCCAACACGTAAACCCTGGCAAAGGCTCTGCCTTCGTTAGAACTCGTATCAGAAATCTTGAAACAAACCAGACGATTGAAAGAACTTTCAAGGCCGGCGTTGAAACTGTTGGTAAGCCAGATATGGAAGAAAAAGAAATGGAATATAACTACTCAGATATTGATGGTTATAATTTCATGGATCAAACCAATTTTGAAATGGTTCACCTTTCTCATGACCAAGTTGGTGATAATAAGTTTTATCTTCAAGAAAATATTCGTGTCTATATTCTCTACTATAATGGGCGTCCAATTTCGATCGAACTTCCAAACTTCATTAACTTAAAAGTTGTTGAAACTGATCCTGGTATGAAAGGTGACACTGCAACAGGTGGTAACAAAAAAGCCATTCTTGAAACAGGTCTTCAAGTAAACGTTCCTCTTTTCATTAAAGAGGGAGAAATATTAAAAATTGATACACGCACAGGTGAATATCTAGAACGTGCTAAGGTTTAATTCATGAATTTAGACACTCTAAAACAAATTGTTAAAGTAGCTAAAGACGAAGGTGTCGCTGAATTAAAAGTTGATACAAAGGATTTCAAAGTTGAAGTCCGTTTTTCAACTGGGCACGTGGCCACAGTTCAGCACACTCAACATGTTGTTCAAGCTGCTCCCCAGGCCATGCCTGCGGCAGTGGCATCAACATCAACTTCAACAGCTAAAGCAGCTATAAACTCGAATTTCCATATTGTGAAATCTCCATTCGTTGGAACATTTTATGCTTCACCAGGACCGGGAAAGCCCGTTTATACCAAAATTGGTGACAAGGTTAAAATCGGACAAGCACTTTGTGTGCTTGAAGCCATGAAAATCATGAATGAAATAGACGCTGATATTAACGGTGAAATCGTTGAAATCTGTGTTGAGAACGAAAGTCTGGTTGAATTTGACCAGCCTCTATTCAAGATCAAGCCTAACTAATGAAGCCAGAAGCAAAGAAGTTTAAAAAAGTCCTCATCGCTAACCGTGGTGAAATTGCAATCAGGGTTATTCGTAGCTGCAAGGAGCTAGGAATTGAAACTGTTGCTGTCCATTCAACGGCTGATGAAGATTCTTTGCACGTTAAAATGGCCGATGAGTCAGTTTGTATTGGACCAGCCAAATCATCTCTTTCCTATTTAAATGTCCCTCAGATCTTATCTGCTGCTGATATAACTGGTGCAGATGCTATTCATCCTGGTTACGGATTTTTGTCAGAAAATGATGAATTTGCTGAACTATGTGAGAAATGGGGAATAACTTTCATTGGCCCAAGCGTGAAATGTATTCAGGCGATGGGTGATAAAATTGAATCCAAACTGATCGCTAAGAAGGCAAAAGTTCCAACACTTGAACCTATTTATGTGAAAGATTCTTCAGAATCAGAAATCCAGAAATCTGTCGAGAAAATGGGTTTTCCTGTTTTAATAAAAGCCTCTGCTGGTGGCGGTGGAAGAGGTATGAAGCGAATTGAAAACTTCGCAGAACTCTGGCCGGCGTTATCTCGCTTAGAAGAAGAAGCTAAAGCAGCTTTTGGTGACGGGACTTTATTCATCGAAAAATACGTTGAAAATCCAAGACATATTGAAGTTCAAATCCTAGCTGACCAGCACGGAAGTGTGATTCATCTGGGTGAGCGCGACTGTACGATTCAGAGACGCTTTCAAAAAATATTGGAGGAAGCTCCTTCTCCGGTTCTTACTCCTAAAGTGCGAGAAGAAATTTGCGAGTCGGCCGTACGTTTAGCCAAGTTTGTAAATTACGATTCTGTCGGCACGGTAGAGTTTCTCTACGATCAAGACACCCAGAAATTCTATTTCATGGAAATGAATACCAGAATTCAGGTGGAGCACCCCGTCACTGAGGGCCGAACTGGAGTTGACTTGATTAGTGAGCAAATTCGTCACGCTCAAGGCGAAAAAAGCAGATTTAAGCAGTCAGACATTATTTTCAGAAATCACGTTATCGAATTTCGAATTAATGCTGAAAATCCTAAAACGGGTATGCCCTCTCCCGGCCATATCACGCATTATCACAGACCTGGCGGCATTGGCGTAAGAACAGATGACTATATTTATACAGGATATACTGTACCCCCTTACTATGACTCTATGATCTCAAAAATCATTGTCCAGGCCGATAATCGGGCCAACTGTATCACACGTGCGAAACGAGTTTTAAATGAAACAGTGGTCAGCGGAATACAAACAAACATCAATTTACACAAAGAAATACTAGAAGATCCGGACTTCGTAGAAAGTAAGTTTTCGACCAATTATTTATCCAAAAAACTCATTTAAAAGTATAATAAAATTAAGTGTTTAATGTGCCACAGGAAGGGGCATTGGTGGATAATATTTCTCGAATTCAGCAATTCTTGGCGGAGTCCAAATTTGTTGAAGCACAAAAAGAAGCTGAGCTTGTTTTAAGTCAATCCAGAAGTTCTGAAACTATAGAACTACTGGAATTATACTTTGAATCCCTTAAGGCCCAATCCCATCCTTTACCGCCAGATCTGCTTTTTACTCTGGTTGAAAAACTGCTGGTAGAGAAACCAGATCAGGCAGAAGAATGGCTATTGGCTATTCCCAAAGAAAAAATCCAGGATAAGCAGCGGCTACTGAATGCCGAGATTAAAATTGCAGATCAAAAAGGCAAAACAGAAGATCTCTACAATTTAATTTCTCGGTATCAGGTCATGAAATATGAAATGCAGTCGCCAAAAATTTCTAGCTACGTTCAGGGATTAGTCGAAAAATATTTTCTGCATGATTTTCATCTTCAACTTCAATCCCTTGCTATTGAGTTGATGCGAATGAACCTTACTCATTGTGAAAAATTACTTAAAGAATTGATCTTGTCTTGCTATGAGAAGTCATCACCACGTGGAATAAGTGAAAAATTAAACTCATTATATCAAGTCCTCAACTCGACTCAAGGCTTACAGTACTTGGAAATATATAAAAATTTTATTTTCTTAATGGTGAATGGAGTGGTGGAAAAAAAAGATTTTAAGAAAATTACTGAGATTATCATTTTTACTGACGACTTTAAACTTCAAGCCTTAATTTTAAATTTACTACTGAAAGAGGGATTGGACGAAGTGGCAAGAGACCTGGCCCAAGAGATGCGACAGAATAAAGGATATGATTATGTTTACCTCGATAAATACTTACCTCAGCTAAAATCCTTCTTCTTTCAAGCTGCGGTCAGAAGCTTAAAGCCCGCAGGGCCAACACTGAATGAAGCTGACTTGAAATTGGAGAAAAACGCTCCTTATCAACCGGCCGAAGAGGCAGCGATGGAGGTCTCGGATGAGGAAGAGTTGTTGTCTCAGTTGCTTAAACACCAGAGCTTTTCCCCCAACGAGCTTCTTGATATAGCAGTAAGTTTTGTCCAGGCAGAATTTTATAAAGCGGCTTTGAGAGCTGCTGAGATGGCTTTCAACTTGACTGAAGAAGTGGAGGTTAGACTGAAGGCAAATTATTTAAAAGTAACTTGCTTACTTAAAACAGGAGACTACAGGGCGGCCCTGGATATTTCATTAGGTGCTTTAAATTATTCCATTACCCAGAATGACATCCTTTCATTTCTCTATTCCCAGGCAGAGGCACATTTAAAACTCCATGAGTATAAAAACGCTAAAAAAGTTCTAAAAAAAATTCTGACTATTGATGCTAATTACAGGATGACGAAAGAAAGACTGGAAAGGTTAGATGCGATTTAAGAGCATTTTAGGCGCATTTATTTTTATATGCTTAGCAAGTTTCATTGCTCTAGTAATTTTTATTCAAACTAAAAACTTTGGTAGAATTGCGACCAAAGTTATTTCTAATTTAAGTCAGAGAAGGGCCCAGACCCAAGTGAGCGTCAAAAGCATCAACATCAGCATATTTCCTCCAGGGATAGAATTAAATCAGGTGAAGGTTAAAAAAAATATAGCTCCAGATAAAATTTTTCAATCAGAGTTTGGGAAATTGGGGTTCTATATTGGGCTTGTTGAGATTGAAGAGAAAAAAATATCTCTTGGCGAAATAAAAGTATCTGACTCTGTTATAGAATATTTGGGGCCCCAAGAAGACGAGGAAGAACTAAAAGAAATTGATCAACAACTCATAAATAAAATCTTTAATCTTACAGATGGGCTCCCAGTAAGGGTCGATTCTTTGATCCTGGAGAATTCAAGAGTCATTGTTAATCGTGAATTGATAGAAGCAAAAAGGCTTAAACTTTTCCGCCGTGGTGATTCATTCATGGTTAGATTCCACCTCGCGAATTTATTCCCCGTCCAGGGGAGTGAGTTTTCTATTGATGAAATCTGGGGAGATGCAGAGGTTGGAAGAAAAAATATTGATATCCATCGACTAAAAATACAACATGATGTGCATACATTGTTATTAAAGGGGAAAATTACAAACTACCCTTTGCTTAAAAATGCTGAGGCAGCTTTATCTGGTGAATCCTCTGTTCACCTCAAAAACATCAAGGATGAGATTTTTATCCCGAAAACGATAAAAATAAACCATGGTTATGCTCATGTTATTTTTAAGGCAAGCCTAAAAGACAAAAAGATTGGTGCTGGCATAGATCTTTCATTGAGTGACTTTGATACTAATATAGTAAAAGCAAGCAAAGTGATAACTTCGCTAGAAATCAAAAATTATAAACTTAAGCTTAATAATTTTAGCTTAATGAATAATAATGAAAAGCTGGCCTTAAAAGCACCGGTTGAAATCTACAATTTTGAAAATGCCCAGTTTCTTTACGACCCTATTAACGTCCAAGTTCAAAATCTGAACTTGAATAATGTATTAGGGATTTTGCCTTCATTAAATTCCATTAAGGGAGAATTAACAGGGGAGATGGTTTTTACATTCAAAAATAATGACATGGAGTTTAAGCCAAAGGATGGATTTGTCATAAATAATCTTGGACTGGTCGTTGGGAAGGACAAGCCTTTCACCATTTTAATGATCAAAAAGGCGAGATTAGCGTCTACATCTTTCAGGGTTAATGATTTGAGCGAGTTCCGGATGGACTCAATTATTGAACTCAAAAATTCACTTTTAGATGTTCATGGAATGGTTAATTCCAAGATGGTCGATTTTAAAATCAATAATGCGATGGTGGATTTAGAAGATTTCGGCAATATTGCAAAACTTGACGTGAAGGGAAGCGGGAACTTGGATATTGATGTTTCAGGTCCCCTGGAAGATACCAATATCAATTTAAGGGGTAAGACCAAAAATTTTGAAGTGCTTGGTTATAAACTGGGTCAAGCGGATAAGGATTTAACCATTGCTTTAGGAGAGTCTAGTGTTGTTATCCATCGTCTCGAAGCGCTTTATAGAAATACCCCGATTTCCGGTACGGGTGCAATCAATTATGGAAATCTGGATATTGCCCTCGGGATCAATTCACCAAAGACGAATTATCATGACCTAAAAGAAATCCTGGCCCCCATCTTTTCCAAGGTAACCTTCTTGCCTCCTGATTTTGATTTTAATGGAAAACTGGATGCAAATATTTTTGGCAGGACATCTCTTGACCAGTTAAAGGTTAAGTCTGAGGTTCAATTCACGGATTTAATTGCTTACAATGAAAGCATTAGTTCGGGCGAAGTTTCCATTGGTTTTAATAACCAAGTACTGTCCCTGAAAAATCTCACAGCGAACAAGGGAAAGGGACAGATTCGCGGGGATTTCTCTTTTAACCTTAAGAATGATCAAATGATGGTAGATTATGAATGGGATGATATTCAATTGTCTGGAATGTCATTTGCCAAAAAAATTAAGCTTAATCTCCAAGGTGTTCTTTCAGGGTCCATGAAGGGAGAGGGTAGCACTAAAGACTATGTGATGAAGCTTAATGGGTTGGTTTCTGATACCAAAACTCAAGACTATACTTTTAAAGATACTGTTTTTAATGCCAATATTTCACCTCAGTATATAACCGGTAAAGCTTCAGTGCTTGGTTCGATAGTCACAACCGAATTTGACTATTCCCACATAAAAGGCAGGCCATCCAAAATCAAGTTGGATATTGATGCACCTGATTTAAAGCCATTTGTAACGGCATTCCTTGGAGAGCACCTGGAGTCCGAAGAATTCACTGGAAGTTTGAAGTTCCACATTGATAGTAAGTTTCGAGGAGTTTTTGAAGAGGTAGACGTTAACGCCAACTTGGAAAAACTTATTTTTAAACATGAGAACCTAAAAGTTCATTATGTTTCATCGCAGCCTCAGTTTCTAATCCAAGACAATATTATCAAAAAGTGGAATCTATCCATTTCAGAATCAGACCTCTTTGTGCAAACAAAAGGAAGTGGCAAGTTTGGTGGGGATGTTAGTCTAGTGAATGAAATTCATTTCAATTCGAAGATTTTTGAAATCCTTTTTGCTCAAGTGTTGTCTTCTGAGGGATTTATAAGAAATATTTTCAAAGTTGAAGGGGAGAGGGGGAATTACAAATTTTCTGTTTCATCACGCAGCAGTGATCTTAATCTTACACTCGATGCGATACCTTTTCCACTTAATCATTTAAAGTATGCAATGGAGTACTCAGATGATCGACTCGTCATTCAGGATCTTCAAACATCTTTGGAAAACGGGTCGGTAGCTATCAAAGGAGATGTCTTTTTTGATAATGAATATCCGGACATCAATTTGAAGTACTCTCTTGATAAAGCGGAAATTCCAATCCTGGGAAAATCCATTATAAATGTCACTGGTGAAGGGATTGTCCTTGGTAACGAGCCCCCTTACAACGTCGGGGGAGATATTCTTATCAATAAAGGGCATATTGTTAACGAACTAAATGAGTTCTCACCAAAATCGAACGCTCTTTCTCAAGTTCGCTTCTTGCCTGCCAACCAGGAATCTCCTTTAGGGAAATTATTTAATCTCAACGTTAATGTTAAGGCAGATACCCCCGTAAGAATTTCTAACTCCCTGATGGATGTAAGTCTTAAGGGCGAAATTATGCTTATGGGGAATCCATTTCGTCCAAAGGGAGAGGGACGGATATTCTCTCCACCTGGGATGTCACGAATATTTTTTAAAAATAATGAGTATTTTATTACCAGTGCTGACCTGAACTTCTCACCCAAAAAAGAAATTTCTAACCCTGAGTTTGATGTTCAGGCCCTGACATATATTGCTAATTACAAAGTCTATGCAAAAACATACGGGGATTTAGAGAGGTTTAATTTTGATTTAACTTCCGACCCAGCATTGCCTCGTAATTCAATCCTCTCCTTAATCGCATTTGGTTATACCGATGAAATTCAAAATACTTTAGGTCAAAAAGACCAGCAGAGCTTAACCCAGGTCGGGGTTGGATCTTTTGTTTTCGATCGCTTTAAAATTAGTGATATTTTGAACAAGCAATTTGGTCTCCAGGTTAATCTTGGGACAGTGCTGGAGCAATCGCAAACAGATAGTCTTCTTACGGGGCGAACCCAGGATGGCCAGGGGACCATTGGTAGAACTCGTTCTGCCACGAAGATTGAATTAAAAAAGAGGCTTGATGAGGCCCTAACCTTATCTGTATCGAGCACTATGGGCGGAAGTATTGGGCAAAGACAAAGCATGAATTTGAATTACAGCTTAAGTAAAAAGGTTCAGGTAGAAGGTGTCTACGAACTTAGAACAAATGCTGAAGGTGAAGAAGATATCATAGATAACTCAATTGGTGGTGACGTTAAGTTCAGGTGGACATTCAAATGAAGTCTATCCTTATCCTCCTTATTTTACTTCCTCTCCAGCTGCTAGCTGCTTCAAGTTTTAACCTTTCTGAAGTTGAAGTCGAATGTCATGTTTCTGAATTGTGCCGTTCTAGAAAAATAAGGTATGGAAATCTAGTTGGGGAATACAGAAGTTTATTGCATTTAAAGGACACTCTAAGAATTCTCGCCTCCGATGGGGGATATGAGAGTTTGTCTTACCAGATCTTTAAAATTGGTGATAACCACAAACTTAATCTGAAAATGAATCTTAAGCCCGTTATTGAAACGATCAATATTGGAACAATTGATCGAAATTTAGATATGGATCCCATCCAGCTTCTTACGATCAAGGAAGGTGACTTTTTTGAGACTCAGAAGCTAAAAGCAGACCTGCTTTCACTTCAAACCAGATTAGACAATATGGGCTATCCACACAACACACATCAGATGAGTGTTGTTCGCAAGGATGATAAGGTTATTATTAATCTGGTCATTACTCTTGGAGTCCCGAGAGTCTTTAAGAAAATTAAGACTAATTCTAGTTCATCTTATGTGAATGATTTTCTTGTGAAGAAATTCTACAACTTTTATAATAAGCCATTTGAGTTTACTAAGTTCAAAATCTATCTCGATGAAGCTCAAAAAGAGTTGTTCAGTTATGGTTACTATTTAATAAATATGGATTTCACGCCTATTATTAAAAAAAATCGTGTTGTCCTTGATATAAAAATTAGCCAGGACAAACTTTTTACTTTTGACTTCAAAAATCTCAAAGAGGAGCATCGCGAAGTCATTCATAATTTGGTCAAAGACCTTTTTAGAAAATATAAACGTCCCCTATCAGAATCGATACTTAAACTTGCGATTGAAGAGCATTACAGGAGTAAGGCTCTTCTCAATGCTCAGGTTCGGATAGAAACAGAAAAATATCGAAACAGCTTTATGGAGACGGTCACGCTTTACCGTCTCTATCTTCATGAAGATCAAAAAACTCGTCTAGCTGGAGTTAATTTTCAAGGCCAAGTCTTTTTTTCCAAGGGTGAGCTCAAAGAAATGTTCAATGCTGAGGCATTTGAACTCGCTAAGATCCATTACTACGATGAGGAGTATTTCAACTATTTTGTCGGTTATTTAAAGTCTAAATATATCGAGAAAGGCTTTGTTCAGGTTAAAATTCTAGGGCCAACCCATACCTTTTCTAGCGACAAGAAAGAAGCCTCTGTAGAATATCTTATCAAGGAGGGTCAACGGGCGGTGGTGAGGAATCTGGTTTTTGAAGGACTTCCTCCTGAATTAGAAGAAACGCTTACTAAGCGCATTGCTAACCGATCAGGAAATCCTTTTAATCCAATCGCCATGACTGAAGATTTAAAGCTGGTCACCAGTATCATGCATGATAAGGGGTATTATTTTGGCGAAGTTTCCAATGCCAACGAAGACGGACTTGTAACTTACTCAAAATCAGGTGCTGATGTTGATATTCGTTTTGTCATTAACTCCGGACCGATGGTTAGGCTCAATCGCATAATTTATCTCGGGAATAATAAGACCCGAAAAAAAGTCCTGACGAAAAAGATTCTTTTGGAACCTGGTGAGATTATTACTCCGGCCAAGACTCGGGCGTTCGAAGCGAATATTTCGGCGACCGGTCTATTCAACTCCGTGTCCATTACTCCTGTTAGACATAGTTCAAAAGTTCACTCTGCTACAGACTTGATTGTTAAAGTGACTGAGAGAGAGTTTGGACTAGTTGAATTTGCTCCGGGGTATCGTACAGATTTAGGTATAAAACTTACGGCGACTGCTTCTTACATAAATATAGGTGGGATGAACCGTTCGATTACTCTCAGAAGTCAGGTGAACCAACGCCTTAATTACGACACGCTTGATCCTACACGTAGAGAAGAGAAACTTAAGCTGCTCGAACACAATACTTTTTTGACTTATACCCAAGGGGATATTTTTAATACTTCTATCGATTCTTCCGTGAGCGGTGGATACCAGAGAAAACGTTTCTATTCCTTTGATGCTGATATTGCGCGCTCAAATTTAACTCTAACCAGAGACATTTCTAAGAGGTTCTCAACCTCCGCCCGTTACCAGATTGAAAACATTCTCCAGTACAACGCCACTGAAGAAAGAGATAATGGAAGTTTCAGGATTGGAGCGATTACCCCAAGTGTGACTTATGACCTCAGAAGTAGTCCTGTTCTCCCTGTTTCGGGCGCATACTTTAATCTTTCATGTGAATTTGCCAATCCATTTTTCGGTTCTCAAGAGGACCCTGATCTCACCATTAATTATTATAAGCTGGTAAACCGTAATAGATTTTATATTCCCTACAAATTTGGAACCCTCGCCATCTCCATGGTTCTTGGTTCCCAGAAGAACTTGGCCACGGAAGAGGTTACGCGTGACGGTGTAAAAGAAACTGCAGGCTATATTCCAAACATTAAAGTTTTCCGTCTATCTGGTATGGATATCGTGCGTGGTTTCACCGACGAGGAAATTAACCGAGTACCTGGGGACTCCAAAGATGACATTTCCGAGGTCACAATAGATGACAGGGCCTATCTTGCGAACTTTAAGATTGAACCACGCTTCTTCCTAAATGATTCAATCATGGCCGGAGTTTTTTATGATGCGGGGCGCGTTTTTGTGAACGAATTTGATCTAGGGGAGTTAAGAGATTCAGTTGGCCTAACCTTTAAAATCCTGACTCCGGTAGGCACCTTAGATTTCGATTATGGGATAAAACTCTTGAGGGAAACAAACAAAGATGGTAGCTTAGAGAGCCCCGGACGCTTCCATGTGTCAATCGGCTTCTTTTAATCCCCCGTATTTTAGAAGAGGCCTGATAGCGATCTAGACTTCAACTTAGAAGGAAGTCTTGAGACTTATCTTGACGTACGGCCCAGCGTTATTTATAAATGGGAAAATTTTTATTAATTAATGGAAGGTTGATTATGATCAAGCAAAATTCCTATGCTATCACCAAGGCCGAAGTAGACGGCAATAAAAAGTGGTACGTAGTAGACGCAACAGATATGGTTGTAGGTCGCATGTGTTCAGAAATAGCTAAAGTTCTTCGTGGTAAGAACAAGCCAACTTTTTGCACAAACAACGACGCTGGTGATTTCGTTATTGTTATAAATGCAGAGAAAGTTAAGTTCACTGGTAATAAGTGGGACGCAAAAGAGTACAACTGGCACACAAACCACATTGGTGGGATCAAGCGCCGTACTGCTAAAGAGCAACTTGCTAAGCACCCTGAACTTATCGTTTTTGAAGCGGTAAAAGGTATGCTTGGTAAGAACACTTTGGGTCGTAAACAGTTAACTAAGCTTAAAGTTGTCGTTGGACCAACACATGGCCACGAAGCTCAGAAGCCTGAACCTCTAACATTTAAAATTTAAGGAAGAGATCATATGAGCAAAGCTAAATCTTATGATGTTCACACAATTGGTCGTCGTAAATCTGCAGTAGCACGCGTTTACGTTTCTCGTGGAACTGGTAAAATTGTTATCAATACACGTGACGTAACTAACTACTTCCCTAAAGCGACTTCTCGTTACATCGTTTATCAGCCACTTAACCTTATGAAGGTTAACGAAGCTTACGATTTCAAAATCAACGTTAAAGGTGGCGGTGTTACTGGTCAAGCTGGAGCGATCCGTCTTGGTATTGCACGTGCTATTCTTAAACTTACTCCGAATTCTAGAGCAGAGCTTAAAGAAGCTGGCTTTCTTACTCGTGATGCAAGAAAAGTTGAACGTAAGAAACCAGGTAAATCTGGTGCTCGTAAGTCTTACCAATTCTCTAAACGTTAATACAAGACTTCAACAAGTATTCGAAAAGGCTCCGCAAGGAGCCTTTTTTTTTGCTATAAATAGCTATGGAAAAACGCGACGTTGATCTGATCGAAATTCGCGGTGCCAGAGTTCACAATCTCAAGAATGTAGATCTCGACATCCCTTTAAGAAAACTCGTCTGTTTTGCCGGCCCCTCTGGATCGGGAAAAACCTCCTTAGCATTCCATACTCTTCTGACTGAATCAAAACGCCGCTTTATTAATTCATTTCCTAACTCGATGAAGTTTTTTACGGAAAGACCTGCAGCTGTTGATGTGGACCGGATCTTTCCCGTCCTGCCAGTATTCGGTTTGCCTCAGATAAATCCAGTCATGGGTTCAAGAACTGTTGTTGCCGATGTGATGAGATTAACTGATGGCCTTCAGAATCTTTATTTTTCAACCTCTAAAGAGCTATGTCCGGTTCATGATACTGAGCTTCAGATTCGCTCAGTTGGCGAGCAACTCAAGGGCCAGGTTAAAACAATCGTTCCGAACGGCGTTTACCATATCCTTCTGAGTCCCAATGAATTCATTAGAGTGTTCGGGGAAGGATACATTCCTCCAAGATCTTATTCGGCCAAACGCAAAACAATTGAGAGCTTCCAGGAAGGCGATGATTTCTGGGAAGTGATGAGATTTAAATTTGAAAATCTCGATGCATTAGAAAAGAAATGGCAGGAATTGAAGCTATCACAGTTCCCACTCAACTATCTTCTTATTGGTCCAGAGTTTAAAAAAACTCAGAATCTCGTCTTTCATTTTAAAAAAGTTTGTCCCAAGTGTGATTTTGAGTCTAATCCGGTTCAAACTGTTTCTGCTTTTTCACCCTATAGCGCTTTAGGGGCCTGTCCAAAGTGTAATGGGTACGGCGCCAATCTTATTTATGATGATAAAAAAATTATTGATAGGGAGCTGACTATTGAAGAAGGTGGTCTAAAGCTTTTGAATTATGGGCCCTTCGAAGACGCATACGATGCATTTTTAAAGATCCTGAAAAAGAATAAAACTCCTCTCGATATTCCCATTAAAAAATTACCCAAAGAGTTTTTCGAGCTCTTATTTGAGGGGCAAGGGGATTATCCGGGCTACACGGAGCTTCAAAAATACCTCGATTCAAAAAAGTATAAACCTTCAGTCAGGATCTATATTCGTCATATGCAGAAGGAAGAGCCATGCAAGGTTTGTCTCACATCCCGTTTAAATAAAGCCGTTCATCACTACCGCATTAGCTTGGGTGGCCGCCTTTGGGGTTTGCAGGAGATAATGGAACTAACTGTTCAGGATGCTCTCCAATTATTTTCTCAAAAGCGTATTAAAGAAGAGACTCATGAAGCCAGAATTTATAGAGACATCTGCGAAAAGTTAAAGCTTGCCGCAGACATGGGACTTAATCATCTTTCCATACTGAGAAAGGCAAAATCTCTTTCAGCAGGGGAATACCAGAGGCTACTTCTTATTAAATATCTAACCTTCAAGGGAGTAGATAGTTTATTTGTGCTGGATGAGCCAAGTCTTGGTCTGGGTGAAACTGAGTTGAAAAAGCTCTTGAGTGGACTGCGGCAAATAATTGACCAAGGTAATACTGTGATCCTGATAGATCACTCCGAATTTTTACAAAAAAATTCAGACCACCTAATCGTTATGGGACCAGGATCCGGAAAAAGCGGCGGAGAAATAATCTATCAAGGGCAGCCTCCTAAGTATTTCACCACGAAAGAAAATGTAGTCTGGGAAACCAAAAAACAAAAAGCGAAAACGTCCCAGTTTATCGAAGTGTCTTCACCTTCAATCTATGGAAAAAACTATCCAGACTTTAAAATTCCTCTAGAGGAAATGGTTTGGGTAACGGGTGATTCAGGGTCAGGAAAAAGTGCCAATCTCATTAAAATAATGGCCAACACACTTTACAAGCGTCTTTACTCAGAGTGGATGGAAGATGATCTTTTCAGTGTAAAATCTGTTAAAAATCCGCAGAAGTTGGAAGATGTAATCGTGATTTCCTCGGACTTAAATCGATTCACCTCACGCTCCTCGGTAGGAACCATTACAGAGTTTGCTTCTGTTATAAGAAAACATTTTTTAAAACTTCCGGTAGCCAAAAGTATGAATCTCAAAGAAGGACATTTTTCTTCAAATTCAGAGCTCGGAATGTGTCCTCGCTGTGAAGGTAAAGGTTCAATTGTCATCGAGATGCAATATTTAGAGGACATCGTTCTTGAATGTGAGGACTGTAAGGGTTTAAAAATTAAACCCATGTACGCGAATATTTCAGATGGTAAAATGACAGTTGCTGAAGCCTACAATCTTCCACTCAACCAGGTGCTCGAGAGAATTCAACTTACTCCAAAATTTCGCCGAATCTGGGAGTACTTAAAAATTTTAAATTTGGATTATCTTTCACTTGATCGAGGTCTTAATACTCTCTCTGGTGGTGAGAAACAAAGAATCTATCTTCTTTCTAAACTCATGAAGACCATTCAGAATTCTCTGCTGATTTTTGAGAACCTCTCCTTCGGTTTGTCTGAAAGAGAACTCAAAATGTTAGGGGTCTTCCTGCAGGATTTGGTTCAGCTGAAAAACACCATAGTGATCATCGACTCTTCAAGTTATTTTAAATACTTAGCTACTTCTAAGCTGGAATTTAAGCATAATGAAATTAAGCTCCTCAAACTAGATAAATAAACTCAAGTTTCCTCCTTAAATTGCCGACTAGTTCTATAGGCTATTCTAAGGACTAACTGTGATTCGATTTATATGTTTATTAGCGATAAGTTTTTCACTCCAAGCGACCACGTTTAAGCCTCAGCCTATTACTCAGCAAATTCAAGAATCAGATGGCCTGTTTCAAGGCAATTACTTACGAAGCAAAACTGTGGAACTCGAAGATGGAAGCTTGGCGACTCAAATGTTCTTTAAGATGACAAAAGAGGTTGGTCTTCAGTCTGATTTTTTTGGAATGGATGAGGTCATTGTTCATTATCCGGGTGGAAAATTAAACGATAAGCATATGAAAGTTGATGGGGTTCCAGCGTTTACTCCAGGTGAGAAGGTTCTGCTGTTTATAAAAAGTGTGAATAATCGCTATTGGGGGATGAATCTTGGGTTTGGTAGTTTTCGGGTTATCAACTATGGAAAAGAAATCGTTTTGGTGAATTATATCTTTCCTGAGCACCCTCAATTTGGACAAGTGAATCTTGGCCATTTTGAGCTTGAAGTGAAGAGAATCAAAGGTTCAAGTCTAAAAGTCGTTCATAGTACGGAGTATCCGACTCAGCTTGGGCAGAGTGAAATACAGAGAATCCCAGCTTCCGCTTCCGAGGGGCAAAATCGCACAGTTGCTTCAAAATCCGAAGAATTAGACAATCAAGAAGGTCAATCAACTTTGAATGTCTTCTGGTTGATCATGGCCTTGGGGCTCATTGGCGGTATGTTTCGTATGAGCAACCGTAAAGCTCACAAATAAACTGATGTCGAAAGCTTTCAATGGATTGAAATGCGTTTATTGTTTTTATTAACAATTTTATTCTCACTTCCTGTGCTGGGTTACCAGTCTTCTGTTACCTCGACCCAAAGAGAAATTAAATGGAATTATTCAAACGTCCCGCTCAAAATAATTAATAACTCAACTTCACTTCCATCCTCTGGCCCTTTGATTGAGCAAGCAATCGCTGAATGGAATGCAGCTTCAGCCTTTCAAATTGTCCCTGCCTCATCAAGTAGTAGTAAGATTCAGTTTGTGAGTGATTTTTCAATCTATGGTTCCGCAGTCGTTGGGCTGACTCAAGTGAGTTATGCTACTTCTGGAGTAATAAATAATGCTTCTATACTGTTAAATGAGCAGCACTATGACTTTTCTTCAACTCCAGGAATGGCAATTGGGAATACCATCTATCTTAAAGATGTTGTGACTCATGAGTTCGGACATTTCCTGGGCCTCTCACATTCAGAAGTTTTAAATTCATCAATGTTTTATCAAACCTATCCCGGGCAATCAGAGCTCTCCGCAGATGACAAAGCAGGAGCGAGAAGTAAGTACAGTTTCGGGCATGGAACGATAAGCGGCTACGTGAAGGGCGGGAATCATATTGGTATTTTAGGGGTCCATGTCCAGGCCATCTCAAGGAAAAATGGTGATTCAATTGCCGGAATCACTGGTGAAGATGGATCCTTTGAAATTGCTGGTTTGGATTTAAATGACACTTACTATCTGTACACTTCATCTCTTAAAAATTTAGATGCCCTACCTTCTTCTTTTACGAGTTCACAAACAGAATTTTGTCCTACTGCTTACGTCTCATCGTTCTTTGGCAAGTGTGGAAGAGAGAATGATGGTATTGCACAAGGTATCTCACTCACTTCAAGTCAGACCAATGTAGATATTGGAACTATTAGTATTAATTGTAGTCTTCGCATTCAGGAAGATTATGTTTACGAAAAACTTCAAAGTAGTTTTACGACTCTGGAGGTTTTTAATTATGATCTTGAACCTCGAATGGAGAAGTCCTATGTTGGATATTTCAACCCTAATGACCTCACAACAACTAGCTTTACAGCAGCAGACAAATTAAAAATAGATCTCAGTGGATATACCTCTCCTTCGAGCAAATTTTTAAAAATCAGGTTGGTTTCTCAGCCTCTTGGTAACGGTGTCGAGTATGTAATGACGGTGAAAAAAAATGGGACCACTTTGGGGAGCTACGGCAAAACCATTAAACCTGAAGGTACCTACAATCTGGACCTCGCTGCAACCGCAGGGTTATCTTCCAGTTTGGCGACAAATGTATTTGAGATAGAAATTTCTGCCAAAAAACTCTCTTCTTTTAGTGCAAGTTACAGCATTCCAGATTTTATAAAATTTGGCTCAGTTCAAAACCTACCGTACCTTTTGGTGATGAGCCTTGAGACGATTGCTGGACCGGTCATAGATACCGGAGACGTTTTGTCGGATAATTATTCATGCTTGGATGCGCCATTTACCTACGCCGTAGAAAAGTCCACCGCCAACTCAGATGAAGATATATCCAAGGCAGGGTCGGCTGCAGCCGCCAGCTGTGGAACCATTGAACCTCCCTCCGATCCCGGCGCTGGGCCCGGTGCTTTTTTAGCACTTCTGGGTTTGGGATTTTTTCTCTCCGCTCTCCCGTCTAGGTTCATGAAAAGAGACAAGAAAATTTTGTCTTAACCTTTCCTTTTGCATAGAATGAATTAAGTAAAATTCCATTCCTCTGGAGTCATTAAATGATGCGATTGCTCTTCATTACGTTACTTGTGAGTCTTCCAGTTCTTGCCCAAAACTTGATGGAGGAAAGAATTTGGAAAGTATCTCCGAGAAAAAAATCTATCTTTTTAGATTCGGGGGTCTTTCACCATAATTCACAGACAAAAAATTCAGGAATAACTTCTATCAGAAGCTCCGCCACTCCAGGTCAGGGATATGAGCGAGTTGTGATTGATTTTAATACAGCTACTATCCCTAAAATCTATGGGCACATCTCAAACAAAGAGCAAAAAATAAGCGTGGATTTTTTTGAGACAAACATTGTTACAAGTCAGCCGCAGCTTAAATCATCTAAAAATGTTAAAACAATCGATTTTATAAACGTTGATGGAAAATCAATAACGATGGATCTTACACTGAAAAATAAAGCAAGTTTTGATGTGTTCTTTCTTGAGAATCCGGGACGTCTGGTAATCGATATTCGTTAATTCATAAGGAAAAAAAATGGCTACTAAAGATAAAAAAAACAAAACTAAGGGCGAAGCTAAATTAGGTGAAATCCCTTCAGAAGTGGTGATTATTCCCATTGTGAATAGTCCCATTTTTCCGGGCATGATTGCTCCTATCATCCTCTCAGAGGATAAATATACTCCTGAGCTTGATGCTTACCT
This sequence comes from Halobacteriovorax sp., assembly GCA_020048985.1. GTDB lineage: Bacteria > Bdellovibrionota > Bacteriovoracia > Bacteriovoracales > Bacteriovoracaceae > Peredibacter. The sequence continues at coordinate 18,152 of JAIFLR010000035.1, forward strand.
TGCAAAAAATAACTACGTTGCTTTAAACCTTGTAAAATTTAAAGATTTTGGCGAAGGCCAGGAAGTTCTTCATGAAATGGGTGAAGAGCAAATCAGCTACGAGGATGACGAGGAAGAAGAAGAGGGCGAAGAAGAGTACGTTGGGCTAAGCTCAGCGGCTGACATCAGTCCAAAGGGAATCACTCCTAAAGATATTTATAAGGTAGGAGTACTTTGTAAGGTTATTAAAAAACTAAAACTTCCAGATGGATCAGTGAACTTACTTGTTCATGGGATGAGACGTTACCGTGCCGTGGAGTATGTTGTAGATTCACCTCTGTTAATTGCTAAAACAGAAGTATTCAGTGATATCCACGAGCCTGATGAAGAGCTCGATGCCTACACTCGTTCAGTTATTAATCAGGTAAAAAAACTCTCTGAAATAAATCCCTATTTCAATGAAGAGATGAAGCTCGCCATGCTGAATTCTCCTTCACCGGGATCTTTGGCCGATTTGGTGGCTTTTGCCTTATCGCTTGACGTCCCTGAAGCTCAAGATTTTCTTGAGACTCTTATTGTAAAAAAACGTTTCGCTAAACTTTTGGTTTATCTTAAACGTGAAAAAGACGTTGCTGATATTCAGAAAAAAATCACTGATGAAGTTAACGATAAAGTTAATAAGTATCAGCGTGAATACTTTTTGCGCGAACAATTAAAAGTTATTCGCAGTGAACTTGGCATGGATGAAGATGAGAAGGCCAAGGACATGAAAAAAATCCTGGAAGGGATTGAGCAAGGTCATTTGCCTGAAGACGCCAAAAAAGCCGCTCTTGAAGAGCTAGAGCGTTTAGAATCCATTCCTGATTCGTCACCTGAATACAACGTAACTAGAACTTACCTTAACTGGATGGTTCAATTGCCTTGGAATAAGATGACGGACGATAAGGTTGATATTGAGTCAGCAAAAAAAATGCTCGAGAAAGATCACTATGGTCTTGAGAAGCCTAAAGAAAGAATCATGGAGTTTCTGGCCGTTCGTAAACTCAAGCCTGAATACGATGGTACGATTCTTTGCCTTGCAGGTCCTCCAGGTGTAGGTAAAACATCACTCGGTCATTCAATTGCAAAAGCGCTAGGACGAAAGTTTTACCGCTTTTCACTCGGTGGGATGAAAGATGAGGCCGAAATTAAAGGGCACCGTCGTACTTACGTGGGAGCTATGCCTGGAAAAATTATCCAGGCACTTAAGCGAGTTGAAGTTATCAATCCCGTCATCATGTTGGATGAAATTGATAAAATTGGAAAATCCTATCAGGGTGATCCTGCCTCTTCTTTACTAGAAGTTTTGGATCCTGAACAAAATAAAACATTTATTGATAACTACCTTGATGTGCCTTTTGATCTTTCAAAAGTTCTCTTCATTGCTACCGCCAACAACATTGGTGAAATTCCAGAAGCACTCTTGGATCGTATGGAGCTCATTGAACTCTCTGGTTATACGATTGAAGAGAAAGTTTCTATTTCAACTAAATGGGTAATTCCGAAACAGCTCAAGAAGCATGGATTAACGGCCAAAGAATTTAGTCTTTCAAACGCAGTCCTTAAGGCGCTGGTTTCTGACTATGCTCGTGAACCAGGTGTACGTGTGATGGAGCAGACAATTGCGAAGTTGTGTCGTCGTGCTGCCTTGGAAAAAGTGTCATCTAAGAGGGCCAAAAAATTCAGTCCTGCCGTTGGAGATCTTGAGAAAATTCTTGGACCTAAACGTTTTGAAACAGATATGGCCCAGAAACCACTTCAGCCTGGAATTGTGACGGGTCTTGCCTGGACTTCATTTGGTGGAGATATTCTCTTCGTTGAATCGATTCCATTGAAAGGAAAAGGCTTTAAACTTACTGGTCAGCTTGGTGACGTCATGGGCGAATCGGCGAACCTTGCTTACAGTTATGTTAAAAAAGTTCTTCAGAGCCAGATCGAAGCAGATCATAAAAAACTTCCAAAAGCTAAAAAGGTTACTGCGAAAAAAGGAGCTGCTGCTCCTGTTGCCATTCCAGCTCCAAACCCTGAAGAAGCGACGGACTTTCTTGCTACTCATGAAATCCATTTGCATCTACCGGCCGGTGCCACTCCTAAAGATGGTCCATCTGCTGGTGTGACGATGGCCCTTGCTCTTTATTCTCTTGCTACTAATCAGATGGTAAGAGGTGACGTGGCGATGACTGGAGAGTTGAGCCTTACAGGTAAAGTTCTTCCGGTTGGCGGAATAAAGGAAAAAGTTCTTGCTGCAAAAAGGGCTGGGATCAAAACAATTATTCTTCCATGGCAAAATGAAAAGGATTTAAAAGAAGTTCCTGAACGTCACCGTAAAGGAATGAAGTTTTATCCTGTGAAACATTTTGACGAAGTTCTGGGTATTGCTTTAAAAAGAAAATAAGACCAAAAAAAAGGGAGCTTAAAAGCTCCCTTTTTTTATGAAAAGAAAAACTGAAAATTAGAATTCGTCAGAATCGTATTCACTTCTAAGTGTGTGCTTAACGTTACCGGCTGCAATTTCACGTAGAGCTGTAACAACTTCTTTGTTCTTGCTCTTAACCGTAGAAGTATCACCTTCACGAAGTTGCTTCACACGCTTAGCAGTCAAATGAACTAACTCGTAACGGTTTTCAACATGTTCTAAACAATCTTCGACTGTGACTCGTGCCATACATACCTCTTAAGGGATAAATAGAACTTCCATTTTTAAAAGACTTCGGCTCTTTTGTCAAAGGAGATCATTGATACATCGCTTCAATTATATGGGAATAACGCGCTGAAACCATCTTTCTTTTGATCTTAAGGGACGGCGTCAGGAAGTTTTCAACGGTAAATTCCTCGGGGATGATTTTAAACTTCTTAATCGTCTCATATTGCGCCAGATCCTGATTAATCAGATCGACTTCTTTACCGACGATTTCTTTGACCTTTTCGTTCTCTGCCAGCTCTTCCAGAGTGCAATCACTTGGCAGTCCCAGCTCATCCAGGATCGTCAGGAAACGGTCCTTCTCGATCCCAATGAGGGCGGTGAGGTACTTTCTCTGGTCCCCAATCACAATCATATGAGAAATATGAGGTTGAGCTTTGGCCATGTTTTCAAGTTTTTGTGGGGCCACAATCTTGCCCCCACTGGTCTTGATGAGATCTTTTTTACGGTCAGTGATTTTTAAATACCCTTCAGCAGTAAATTCACCAATGTCTCCACTATGAAACCAGCCGTCATGGATGGCCTCCTGGGTAGCTGCAGGATCTTTGTAATACTCTTTTAGGAGCGCTTCAGATTTAATGAGGATTTCACCGTCACTTCCAAAGGAGAATTGCACGTCCCCAATGGGGCGTCCAACAGTCCCTGGGACCTGTTTAGAAAGAGGGTTAAGGCAACAAGGGGCAATGGTTTCTGTCAGGCCGTAGCCCTCAAGAATGGTTAAATTGGCATAACGAAGAAATTGGATGATTTGCGGTGAGAGGGGAGCTCCACCTGAAACGAAGTAGCGAATTTTTCCGCCAAAGCGATCATAAATTTTTGAAAAGACAAGTTTCTGAGAAAGCTTGAATTCAATCATTTCTGAAGCAGAGGGAGAAAGATCACTGTCTATTTTTTTGAAATAATTTTCAGCAATATGAGTCGCCCACTTGAAAGCATGTTTCTCAATGATATTTCCACTTTCCACTTGGGCCATAATCTTGGCATAAATTTTCTCAAAAATTCGTGGAACAGCAATCATCACGGTAGGTCTGACTACCTGGATATTATCCATCAACTTATCAATGGATTCCGCATAGACAGAATGCCAGCCGAAGATCAGGGGTAACATGGAGTCCGCGCGACCTAAAACGTGCGAGAGAGGAAGAAAGACTAGGGACCTATCGTTTTGGGTGAAGGCTCCATGAACCGTTTTATCAAGGTTAAGTAGCATGGTCGCCAGTGCGTGCTGAGTGATGACCGCACCTTTGGGTTCACCAGTTGTACCGGAAGTGTAGATAATGGAAGCGTATTCCTCTGGCAGTTGATTTTGAATAAGATTGTCCAAGAGATCAGGGTTCGTCTTCTGATCTTCTGTTCCCATCCTTACGAGTTCTTTATAAGAGTAGAAAGCACAAACATTTCGAAATTTCTTTAGAACTTCTTCTGAGAGTTCATGGAGAGAAATGATGACCCGAAGATTTGTCCAGCTTTGCAGAAAGGGTAAAACTTTTTCCATCTGCTTATCATTTTCAACGATAAGAATGGAGCTGTCTGAGTGTTTAAAAATGTAATCAATTTCCTGACCGAGGTAGCTAGGATAAATCGGCACGACACAGCCGCGAGAGCAAAGGGTGGCCATGTCCAGAAAGTGCCATTCTTTACAGGTCTGAGCAAGGATAGCAACTTTGTCACCGACATTGAGGCCAACTTTGTGAAAAGCAGTGGCGAGAATCTCGATGGTATTTTTATAGTCAGCATAGGTGATGCTTTTAACTTCGTTGTTCTCAATCCAGCCGATGGCATTTCTTTTTGAAGACTTTTCAATTCGAGCCTTGAAGATCCGGCCGAGTGTTCGTGGTCCTTGTAACTGTATCATATGAAAAAGATCCTTTTATTACCGCTACGTCAGGTAGAAAAAACAATGTTGCGCGCAAGTTGATTAAACATTTTGCGGGCTTAGAATTTTCTTGGTTGGTCTATACCTTGCCCTATCGGCAGATATGAAAACCGTCATTATAGTTTCAAAATGTTCTCGTGTCATCAAGCTCAACTCTTTCGAAGACTGGTTTGAGTTTCACTTTAAGGGTGTTTGTGCAGGGGAGAGTCTGCGTAAGGTGCGCCTCAAGGGGCGCAAGGATTTTAATATCCGACTAGGTGAGGAATACCTGATGTACGTGGGGCTGATAGCTTGTACTGATGGCGTACTAAATGGAGAAATCCTTAAAGTGAAGCCGCTGGCCGAGTGTTGGGATAAGTCTTAATCCACATTAATCGAGACGTGATCACCCACCATAAATTGAGGGAGCTCAAAAATCGGAGTGGCATCCTCTTTTTCGTATTCACTGACCATAGCGATGGACGCCTGATCCATTGAATGAAGCACTTTCAGTTCACCAATTTTTACTTTGTAGTTCACACGCGTTTTGTTGTCGTAAGGATTTTGAACCGAGATGATTCTAAATACATCCACCACACTGTCTTTCTTCACACCCTGACTGCTACCCATATTGATGTAATAGTTTTTACGAATCACTTCGCCTTCAACACCCATAGATAGATCCTGAGCTAAAGAGAAAATCACATAGGACTTTGCCCATGTGGTTTGTGAAAAAATTAAAAAGGACAGCAGGGTTAAGACTTTCATTCAGGCCTCGCAGGGAATGTCTTGCCTACCTTATCGACGAAAGGAAGGGGAAGTTGAGGGGGGAAGTGATTTGATCGGGGATGGAAGGTAACTTTCTGAAATAAGGTTGGTTCAAAAAAAGGACCGACAGATGGAATGAAGCAACTCAGATTTCAGGATATTCCCCAATCTGACTTGCATTCAAATTATTTACCTTCAATCTTCAAATATTTAATGTTGTTATATATTATATCTGAATACAAAAAGTTCTTCAGATACTTATGAGAAAGAATGTAGTTTCTCGAATAATACTGCATCACCCAAGGCAAATCCGCGTTCACGAGATTTTCCATCTTCGCCATTAATTCATACTTACGTTTGCCGTCTTCGATTACGCGAGCTTCTTGGAAAAGTTTGTCGAACTCTGCGTTCACGTAGTTGAAGTAGTTTTGGCCTGGGGGAAGGTTCTGAGAGCTTAGAAGCTGAAGAACATTCTCAGCATCAGGATAATCAAGCACCCAGCCACCTTGCCAGAATTGAAGCTCACCCTTGCGAGCTTTCTCTAAGAAAGCAGGGAAGGTGTTAATTTGAACTTCAACCGTGATGCCGATATTGCGCAGTTCTTGCTGGATGTATTCTCCCATCTGACGACGGCGAGTGTCTGAGCCTCGGATATCAAACTTCAAGGGAGCTAGTCCCTTGCCGCCAGGGTATCCAGCTTTAGCGAGGTACTCTTTAGCGAGGGCCAAATCATACTTATAAGGAAGCTCTGCGGCCGGAGAGTAACCCGGAACACCTGGAGGATAAATCGAGTTAGATTTTTGGGCCACGTTATAAGTGAAGAGCTCGATGTATTTATCAATGTTCACACCGTGAGCAATGGCTTTTCTGAGATTGAGATTTTTTCCAACGACTGGATCTTTCATGTTGAAGGCAATCCACCAATAGATCAAAGTGGGAGAGGCTTGAAGCACGATCTCGTCTTTGATGATCTCTTCTTTAAGCTTACCCTCTGGCGTTAAGGCCACGTGGTAGTGGTCTTTAGTCAGGTTGATCATATCAATTTTCTTTTTAAGAAAATTAAGCCAATCAGTCTGAGCTTCTTTAATCACAACCAAGCGAACCTTATCCATGAAAGGAAGTTTTGGTCCGGCATCTTTGAGAAGACCATTTCCATGGGCCGAGCGGTCTCCTTCAGAAGGGTAGACGCTTGAGTTGTAGCCTTCAAACTTTTTAAGATCTGCACCTTGAATGGAATTGTATTTAGTAATGTAGTAGGCACCAGTCCCAATAGCTTGAGTGGAGAAATCATTTTTAGCTGCGGTAATGGCCTCTGCTGGAATGGGAGAGGTGAAATTCATCGCCATGGCGTAGAGGAGTTGTGGGTAAGGGTACTTAAGCTGAATCACCAGCGTCTGATCATCGGGAGTGCTTAGACCTTCAACCGGCTCCGAGAAAAACAAATTCATGTCGGTCTGAACTTTTTCTCTCCACTCATTGAGACCTTTGATTTTTCCATCAAAGAGCCAGAAGCCGCGAGAGTTTGTTCCCAAGAACGCCAGGCGTTTAATTTGGTTAGCAAAATCCTGGGCCTTAACTTCACGCCCTTTGGGGATTAAATTTGAATCGTGGTACTTAATGCCTTTTTTAATTTTAAAAGTATAAGTCAGGCGATCTTTTGAAACTTGTGGTTGTCCTTCGGCCAAAAGAGGGCGAAGTGAGTAAGGGCGCTTGAGGTATTCAAATTCATAAAGGGATTCATAAACTTGAGCTACCGGGATGTAGCAAATGGTGTCGTAACAAGCAGCTGGATCGATGGTTGAGATTTCGCCCGGAAGTGAAATTTCAATCGTATCTGGTTTATTACTCTTACTGTTACACCCAATCAAAAGAAGCAGAGATATTAAAACTAATTTCACTTCACGGCCCCTTCGATAGCTTTGATTAACTCCTGAGTTTTAGATGCGTCGCCAGAGCCTTGAGCATTGTCGGGCTTGCCGCCGCCTCTGCCGCTAACAATTGGCATGACTTGCTTCAGAACAGCTGAGCAATCAACAGCAGTGTTGGCCTTATTGGTTTTCATGATGAAAGAAACTTTATCGTCTTCAGTGGCGTACAAGAAAAGAACTCCCTTAGGGAACTTTTCAACAAAGATATCCCCAAGCTTTCTCATATTGCCTTGGTTGGCATTAGGGGCTTTGGCAATTGTCAGAGTCAATCCATCTTTAATTGATTTTTGATCATTAAAAAGATTTTGGGATTCAAAACTTTGAAGTTTATCGTTGAGGTTTTCAAGTTGTTTACTCTTGTCTTTTACGTCAGCGAATAAAACTGCAATTTTATCCAGAACTCTTTCTTCTTTTACAGAAAAGCTCTTTTCCACTTCAGAAAGAATTTTAGAGCGGTTTAAAAGATAGTTAATCGCGTTGGTTGAAGTGATAGCCTCGATACGACGAACTCCAGATGCCAGAGATGTTTCAACTACAATTTTAAACAGACCGATTTCTCCTGTGTTACTAACGTGAGTTCCCCCACATAGTTCACAAGAAAAATTCCCCATGGTTAAGACTCTGACGTTATCGCCATATTTCTCACCGAAAAGGGCCATCGCCCCTTTCTTAGTGGCTTCATCTTTGGTCATGTTAGCAGCAGTTACCGGAATGGCAGATGAAACAGCTGAATTCACGAGCTCTTCTACCTTAGCTATTTCTTCAGGCTTCAAGGCTTCGTTATGAGTGAAGTCAAAACGCAAGCGATCTGAACCAACTGATGATCCGGCCTGTTTAACGTGAGGGCCCAAAACTTTAATCAGGGCCGATTGAAGAAGGTGAGTCGCTGAGTGGTTACGTTTTGTGAGCTCTCTTTCCGCGTGATTCACTTTAAGAGTGTAAGACTCACCAACCGAAAGAGCATCTGCATCTTCAGATAGGTGGACGTGAAGTCCATCTACAGGTTTTTGAGTGTCGGTAATAGTGGCGAGCTTTCCTTCTTGAGAGAAAATTTCACCTTTATCTCCTAACTGACCGCCACCTTCGCCGTAGAAAGGCGTTTTATCAAAGACAAGATAGAATTTTCCATCAATCTCTTCTTTGGCCACAAGCTTGGCATTGGTGGTGATTTCTTCGTAGCCCGTAAACTTAGTATCACCAAATTTTTCTTTAATCGTGTAAAAGGCTTTAACGTTATCTTCTTGAACTTTAAATTTAGTGCCTGCTTTGGATTGAGCTTTCTGTTTGGCCATTGCCTCTTCGAAGCCCTTGGTATCAAGCTCGAGGTTCTTTTCACGCAGAATTACTTCAGTTAAATCCAGTGGAAATCCGAAGGTGTCATAAAGCTTGAAGGCGACATCTCCTGAGAATTTCTGGCCTGCTTTCACTTTTGTTAATTCTTCATTAATGAGCGAAAGCCCAGTGTCCAGAGTCTTTCTGAATTTTTCTTCTTCCAGTTTGAGAAGTTTTTCGGCCAAAGACGCATTGGCCGCATTGTCTGGGTACTCTTGCCCAAGAGATTCAAACACAGCTGGCACAAGCTTATAAAAGGATAGATCTTTTAAACCTAGAAGTGAGAGGTGGCGTACAGCGCGGCGGATGATTCGTCTTAAAACATAACCACGACCATCGTTTGAAGGAATAACACCATCAGTGATAAGCATAGTTGAAGAACGAATGTGATCGGCCACAACTCTGAAAGAAGATTTCACTTCTTCAGATTTGTCGGTGTAATAATTTTTACCACAGAGTTTTCCGATGGCATTCATGATGGGCTCAAATCCATCGGTATCGTAGTTATAATATTTGCCCTGAAGGACAGCGGCGACTCTCTCGAGGCCCGCTCCCGTATCAACTGAAGGCTTAGGCAGGGGCTTACGCTTGATTTCTGTACCTTCAAAATATTTTTCATATTGCATGAAAACCAGGTTCCAGATTTCTACATAACGACCTTCATCATCAATTTCCTGGCAACCAGCGGGTACCCCCAAGGATCTCTCCGGGCCGTGATCATAGAAAATCTCAGTACAAGGTCCACAGGGACCCACGTCTCCCATTTCCCAGAAATTAGATTTATCACCAAGCTTAAAAATTTTCTCAAGCGGCACACCCATGTCTTTGTGCCAGATGTTGAGGGCCTCATCATCTGAGTCATGAACTGTTACCAAAAGTTTTTCTTTAGGAATTTTTAGTTCTACCGTTAATAGCTCCCACGCAAATTTGATGGCGTCTTTTTTAAAGTAATCCCCAAATGAGAAGTTTCCGAGCATTTCAAAATATGTATGGTGACGGGCGGTGAAGCCTACGTTTTCTAGATCGTTATGTTTACCACCAGCGCGAACACATTTTTGAATCGTCACAGCTCTTCTATTTGGAGGAGTAGCTTTGCCGGTAAAATAATCTTTGAATTGGTTCATTCCTGCGTTGGCAAAAAGAATCGTTGGATCGTTATGTGGAACAAGACTAGAGGACTTATGTTTCTCATGACCTTGTTTAATGAAATAGTTAGAAAAGGCATTCCGAATTTCTTGCGTGCGCATAGCATCCCTTTGCAGATTTTAGTCGGGATAGGCTAGCACAGCGAAAACGATGACGCGGAGTATGATCTTAGGTCTTAGATGTTAAAGTTAAATGAAGCAGCTTCTGCAGTCTGAGTCGAAACTTCTACTGAATCTTCAGATTTTGGAGCTTCAGTCTCTTCACCAAATGATCCAACTTCAACATTATGTGTTTCAGCAAGGTAAGCCTCAGTCTGCTCAACAGCAACTTCGCCTGCAAAACGCATACGAGTTCCTTCAAGTGGGCCATTAGACATGGTAATCATGTAAGCACTCTGATCAACCTGGTACATGATTCCAGTGTAAACTTCACCGTTAAGATCGTACTCGAACGTATTTCCAGTCATTTCAGAGAATGAAATTTCAATGTTCATTCCATCTGGAAGATTTGCATTAAGAGATTCAATGATTCCGTTATTTGTAGCAATTGTTCCTGAGAAATCTGCTGAATTAACACCTTTTAGCCATTTCTTAGGGTTGATTACTTCTACCAGTTTAAGGGCCAGAGTATCTTGGATAGCAGCTTCAGAAGCAACTTGATTTGAAACTGAAACTTCAGCTTTATTAGATACTGATTTTACTGCTGCTACAGTAGCAGCTGGCTTAGAAACCTTAGACCACTGAGCTGATACAGCAGGAGATCTACCTTCAGTAACAACACCGAACATCTCATCAAGTCTTTTAAAGTTCTTAGCATCACCTAGGTGAGATTCAGAGTTGATCATCACAGCATTATAAGTACCAACCAAGGCCAAAAGGCTGAAAGCGAAGATGGCGATGTTTTTGTTATGGTTCTTTTTCATTTTGTTCCCCTGTGCCTTCTATTAAGCAAGGGGAGTGCCAGCTTTAGCGGTGTTAACCAATTGAAAATAGGTAGTTTTAGGGGTGGATAATGTAGTTCTTTCAGGCAGTGTCTAAGGAATGGACGTCAAATAAATAGACTAATCGTATTTTATTTACAAGAAGATGGCCCCACGTAATGGGGCCATCCGGTGAAATTACTATTTAGCGATAACCCCAATAATCTGGTCAGCATCAATGTGTCTGCCAGCGGCCTGCAGGGATTCGAGATTACCGAGTCTGTTGCCGTTTTGAAGGTTCACGTTTTGGATATCCTTTTTAAGAATGGCTTCTTCCTTAGTAAAAACCACTTCCACTTGAGCGAATTGAAGGACACGGCCACCGCCAGTTCTCTCTCCCATGACCAGTCTCATGCCTTGCGCTTCAAAAGCAGCAATAGAGGTTCCTCGCTCGATGAGCAGCTGATTAAGATCTCCTCGGTCAGCAGCAAGTGCTGAGAAGCTCAGGATTAAAGTCATCAGAACAAGCAGAGTTTTCATTGGAGTTCTCCTTCAGTCTGTAAAATAAAAGTTTCAGCAAGGTTAACGCTAAAATAAGGGATGTCGCCCTTGTTATTTTTATCATCCATGATGGCCGCAATTTTTTTAGCAGCTTCACGTTGAATATTTTTAATTTCAGAGATGGCTTCCTTACTCATTGATTCACTCATGGAATAAAATAAATTAAGGCCCTGTCCAAGTGTTTCTGGCTTATAGAAACGAACAAGCTCCGGCAAATGTGAAGAGGCAACTTTCAGGTCAAGTGCAAAATCTTTGTCCTTGGCGTGCAGTCGTCCACCTTCTTCAACAATGAGTTCAAGATTAAGCATTTCTTGAACTTTTATTTCCCCCTGACGACCGAACAGTTCCATCACTTCCATAAGTGTTGTGCCGTTATGGTTGGCAGCTAACTTGTAGATAAAATACCGGTGCTGATCTTGGAGGTAAGTATTCAGATCAACATCATAAACTCTTTGCTCGGAAGCAAAAATAAATTGCCCGAAGTGTTTCTCCAAATAATCTTTGATAACAGGATCCACTTTTCTTAACAGATCAGTGAGATTTTTTTCTTTTAAAAGGTAACTAGTTAAATTGAGCACAGTGTGAGGGGCAATGTCACTTTTCTGTTGCCCCAATGAAATTCTTCTAAGAGTAGAAACTGGAATGTTTGAGCGTGAAGCAAGAGCATTTAAACTGACTTGAGAATATTTCTCGAGGTAGTTATTTATCAGCTGGTGAAGCTGAGAAATTAAATCATCTCTTACTACTTCCATTTCCATGGACCGTCCTTTTCTCATCAAGAGATATCAAGATCTCTTTCAAGAGAAAAGACAGTGCTTCCATTTGTTAGAATTTCATAGATACACTGGTGCCAACTTGGTCACTACTCTTTACCTATTACACAGTTAACCGCCTTTTAGGGCCATATTGCTACCGGCAGGGAGCTGTTGAAACTGAAAACGTTAAGAGTCCTCTGGTATCGTTCGAATCTACTGTGACGATGCCACTCTTGGTTACATCGTTGGTTTTGATCTTAGCTTCAAGATGATTTTTAAGTTCAAACTTAATCGCTTTGTTGGCAGCTGAAGAACAATTTGATTTCAGAGGAACTGAGACATTAGTATCAGTCGTCCAGTCTTCACCAACGTCCACGCGTCCCATCCACATTTTTTTATCTACTACTTTTACTTGTGGTCCAACAGAATTGGCCAGACCTCTGTGGCCTACCAAAATAGTAGAGAAGTAAGACTGAATTCCTGCATCAGTCATAGTGTTGCCACGTGCTTGAAGACTGATATTAATCGCCGTGGCCATACGTCCCGCTGGGAGAGTTGTGGTGAAGGAGATGTTGCAGGTTTTGTGGGATTCATAAATAGAAGCTGCCTGAGTTGGACGATTAGCACCTCTTCCAGGTGTAGCAGGAGTTTCATAATTAGGAACTTCAACTCGGAATTCATCAAACAGAAGTGACATCGATGTTCCATCGGGAGAAACAATAGAGGTTACGGTCCCTTGCGGACAACCCGTTCCACTCGTGTTGATTTGTTCAAAGACTATATTGGATTGAGCGATTGCAGAAAAAGATAAAAAGAAAAAAAGTATGTGTTTCATGATGGCCTCCTGATCATTGAATAACTTTTACATTGCCACATGACTAGACTTGAAATCGGTAGAAGAAAAATGAGTTGTTCACATGAACAAGGGAAATATTTGCCAGTTGTTCATGTGAACCAATTTGAATACGTCGTTGTTTTTTCCATCTTTTCGAATTGAGTAGAAATGTTTTAAGTTGAAATTAATCGAAAGGGACATGACGCCCGAAAACAACACAGGAGAAAAATATGACTCTTACGAAAACTCTATTGTCTGCAGCTTTACTATCACTTTCTGTAGCATCTGCTTTTGCTCAGAATGACATCGCTCTTGGTACTCCAGGCTATGGTGGTAATGGATGCCCTGCAGGCTCAGCTTCTGTCACTCTTTCACCAGATGATAAGTCCCTCTCCATTATTTTTGACCAGTTCATTACTGAGGCCGGACCAAACGTTGGAAAAACGTTGGATCGTAAGGCATGTAATATAGCCATTCCCGTTCATGTCCCATCTGGATTTTCAATTTCGGTAATTGCCGTTGATTACCGTGGCTTCGTTTCCCTTCCAAGAAATGCAACTGCAAGACTGCAAGCTGAGTATTTCTTTGCAGGTATGCAAGGCCCTCGTTTCATTAAAGACTTTCGTGGTATTCAGAACACTGATTACACATTCAATAATACACTTGGAGTTGCAGCAAACGTATGGTCTCCTTGTGGAGCTGACGTGAATCTTCGTGTTAATGCGAACATGATGCTTCAGAACCGTGGTTACGAAGATGCCATGGCAACGGTTGATTCTGCCGATGTTAACGCTGGAATTGTTTACCAGATTCAATCTAGACGCTGTATGTAACTTACCACCCCATTTAAGTTTTATGGTCTAACCCACTCTGAAAAGAGTGGGTTTTTTTATTATAATTATTTTTTATCACAACCATATTCATTGCCAATTATACCTACCGCGCCAAGAAGATTAAAACCTCGTATCAGGAACTCTAAAAAAGGAAGAATATGAGAGCTTTAGTATTGTTAATCGCTTTAAGTTTTAATTTGATTTCAGAAAGTTTTGCTTTCACTTGCAGTGGCACTGATGAATCAGGTGAAGCCTTAGTTATTACCTCCAATCGAAAGGAAGTCACAATTAAATACGGGAACACTCCTATCGAGATCTTGCCTATTTTTACCAACGATTGGGACGGCCACATGACTGGTTTAATTACCGCTGATGGAATTTCAATAAAATATGATGATCATTATGGATGTATCAGGAATGTTGTCATTACCGGCCTTTTAAAGCGCGACGGCTATGGTCATATTACGACTCTTAAGTTTGCTGGCTGCAATGGTGGATCTACTCCAGACCAGCTATGCTTTCCGCGAGGTCACATTAGTTCTAAGTTTAAATAAAAAAAAGGCGCAGTTTCCTGCGCCTTTCTGCAATTAAATACTTAATTAAAAACTAGTTAGCTTTTGGCTTGAACCAGCAAAGAGGTCTTAAACCAACAGAGTAGCCATTCGACTTGTGGCAAGTTCCTTGAACTTCTTCTTTCTGAGAAACGTCTTCGTTCATACCAACATCACAAAGTGAACCTTGGAAGTATGTATCTAGACGACACTGGTGAGCAGGGTGAGCATCATCAGTTTTTGTGACGATGTTTGCATCAGGAGTTTCAAATTTAGCAGCTGGCTTGCTTCTAAGAGCAGCAAAAAGATTAGCTACAGACATTCCGGCCATCCCGCCTCTGATACAAAGATTTTTATCATCTTTGTTCGCCCAAACTTTAGCACAAGCATTAACTAGTGACTCTGGAGCGTTTAGAGTTGCAACGATAGCAGCGTTGTCATCGTTCAAGAAAGTTTTACGAAGACATTTAAGGTTAGCGAAGTAATCAGCTTGACCTTCATTTGATGCCCATTTGTTCATGAAGCCAGCGATTTTTGGAGCTCCACCAAGAAGGTGACCTGTTTCGTGACAAAGAACTAGAGCGAATCCATCTTCAGTGATTGTTTCATGACGAGCAAGACCACCGTACATGTTAACATTCCAGTTTGATCCAGACTGAGAAGCATTGGCATTTACAGTAGCATCAGTCCATTTACGGGCGATGTTTAGTTTTTTGCCTAAGTTACTAGCGATTGGAGAGTAGATAGCTTCAACTCTATCGATTACATTGTTGAATTGCTCTTCAGTAAGACCACCCATTCTAAGTGAATCTACTGGTATAGAAAGATCGTTTTCTTCTACGAAACCGCTTTTTCCATCTTCGCTACAAGCAATTGCTGCTGTTGAGAAGACCAACATGAGTGAAAGTAATAAATTCTTCATTTAACATCCTTGTTTTTGATCATTTCTGTCTCGGTACCATTTCCCTGTTCCGGACATACTAAAAAATATGGTTAGTAGTTAAGCATAACAATAGTGAAAATGCGGTGTAAAACACTACTTTATTAGTGGAATTTCATGACAGTAAATGTTTGATATTTTAAAAATGCTGAGTGAATTGCTCAGGATTGTGCGTTCAGAAACTGGTTCAGCGCCTTCTTGCTTTCTTCAAAACGATGACCTTTAGAGATCAAAAACCTTAAAACTTTATCTCTTAATTTGTTCTTCGCAGCGAAATCTTTAGGAATTTCTTTGGAGCGGAGTTTTTTATGAATGAGTTTTTCGATGCTATCCTCATCCGTGAAACCAAGCTCAATTTCAATAACTCTGAATTCTTCTGCGTCAAATTCAAGTTTTTCCATCGCCCCACGTTTTTTGATTTTATCTTCTGATTCACCTTTCATCATCCATTTACGAATAAAAAGGCGCTTGTAGCTTTCTTCTTTAAGTAAACCCTTGGCCTTAAGTTCCAGAATCACTTCATCCACTTCGTGTGGAAGGTTATCTTTTTTTGAACGTAGTTTTTGTTTGAGTTTAAACTCTGAATAGTCTTGGCGGGCGAGGAGATGAATTGAGTAGTTGTAAATTCTTTTATTCATAAAAAAAGGGCTGCCCGAGAGCAGCCCTATTTAAAACTACTGAACTTTAGCTTTGGTCTTAGATGCTTTTTCTTCTTTGATTTCACCAGTCGTCATATCAACGTTGGCAATTTCAGTGTTTTTAGTAAGTCCGTGCTTAACAAAAACTTTCTGACGGATTTCAGACATTAATTCTGGATTTGTTTTGAGGAATTCTTTAGAAGCTTCGCGGCCTTGGCCAAGCTTAGCGTTGTTATAAGAATACCAAGATCCAGCTTTCTCTATGATGCCTTCATTAGCGGCAACATCAAGAAGATCGCCTTCTTTAGAAATACCAGCACCATACATAATATCAAATTCAACTTCTTTGAAAGGAGGAGCTACTTTGTTTTTAACGATCTTAACTTTTGTGCGGTTTCCGATAACTTCTTCGCCGTCTTTTAAAGCACCGATACGACGAATATCCATACGAACTGAAGCGTAGAATTTAAGAGCGTTACCACCAGTAGTTGTTTCTGGGTTTCCGAACATTACACCAATTTTCATACGAAGTTGGTTAATGAAGATCACAGTACAGTTTGAACGAGAGATTGAACCAGTTAGTTTACGAAGAGCTTGTGACATAAGACGAGCTTGTAAGCCCATATGTGAATCGCCCATATCGCCTTCAAGTTCCGCTTTAGGAGTAAGTGCAGCGACTGAATCGATAATCAAAAGATTAACTGCACCTGAACGAACAAGCATATCCGTGATTTCTAAAGCTTGTTCCCCAGAATCTGGCTGAGAAATAAGAGTGTTAGGAATATCAACGCCAAGCTTCGCAGCATAGTTAGTGTCGAGTGCATGTTCTGCATCAACGAAAGCCACTGTTCCGCCAGCTTTTTGGCATTCAGCTGCGATATGAAGAGTAAGAGTTGTTTTACCAGAAGATTCTGGGCCGTAGATTTCAATGATTCGACCTTGAGGAATACCACCAATGCCTAAAGCAAGATCAATCCCAAGTGATCCAGTAGAAATTGCTGGAATTTTTTCCGCAACATCACCAGAAGCTAGGCGCATGATCGCACCTTTGCCGAATTGTTTTTCAATGGTTGATAAAGCTAGATCAAGAGCTTTTTTCTTGTTGGCTGCGTCTGTAGTCGTTGGCTGTAGTGACATGAGGAATCTCCTTCTCTCGTAAATAAAATATTATGAA
>JAIFLR010000005.1 GCA_020048985.1 Halobacteriovorax sp.
ATTATGAGAATAAATTAAAAGAGCTTAAGGCCATAACGAGTAAAGAATTGGCCCAAAAAGATACGATGAAGCAAATAGAACTTGACCGTATCAAGATGGCCTATGATGAAGAAAAAAACCGTTTGGTTTCTGGATATGAGAACCAAATCCAGGCCATCAAGACCGGGCATAATGACCAGATGCAGTCGATGAAAGATTTTAAAAGATTAAGTTAAAAAGTTAATAACCTCATCAAAAGAATAATCCTATGTCTAGTCGCCGCGCTAAGATCATAGCGACTATCGGACCTAGCTCCAACACCATTGAGATGCTAGAGAAAATGATTAGGGCAGGAATGAATGCTGCCAGAGTCAATATGTCCCATGGAACCTATGAAGCTCATGAACAATCAATCAAAAACATCCGCCAAGCCTCAAAGAATGTAGGACAGGAAGTTGCCATCCTTCTGGATCTACAAGGGCCAAAAATCAGGGTCGATAAAGTGCCTGAACCCCTTCAGCTTAATGACGGTGATGTCTGGGTGATTGGCCCTTCACATGTTAAAGAGCA
This sequence comes from Halobacteriovorax sp., assembly GCA_020048985.1. Classification (GTDB taxonomy): domain Bacteria; phylum Bdellovibrionota; class Bacteriovoracia; order Bacteriovoracales; family Bacteriovoracaceae; genus Peredibacter. Next base: position 550 of record JAIFLR010000005.1, read on the forward strand.
ATATCCTGAATATGTAAAAAATTTCATTCCAACCATTTATAAAAATCTCGTTGCAGATGCGCATGTCGGTGCACGGATTCTTTTTGATGATGGGCTTATCGTGGCAGAAGCTATTGAGAAAGATCGGGAAGTACTAAAAATTAAAGTTGTCGTTGGTGGGCTTCTGAAATCCAATAAAGGAATTAACCTTCCTTACGTAAAAGTCTCGGCTCCTAGTTTTACCGATAAAGACCGGGAAGATCTCTTGTTTGGTCTAAAGCAAGGAATTGATTACGTTGCTTTAAGTTTTGTTCGCACGGCTGAAGATATCCTAGAAGTAAAATCCCTGCTGCATAAAATGAAAGTTCAGGTGCCGATCGTTTCTAAGATCGAGAAGCCTGAGGCTTTGGACAATATGGAGAGTATTGTAAATGTTTCTGATGCGATTATGATCGCTCGCGGAGACATGGGTGTTGAAGTGGGTAACCATTTGGTTCCTGGTATTCAGAAAAAAATGATCAAGCTTTGTAATGAACTTGGTAAACCGATCATCACGGCCACACAAATGTTGGAAAGTATGATCACGAATTCCGCTCCAACACGTGCGGAGGCTTCTGATGTTGCCAATGCTATCTGGGACGGAACTGACGTTGTGATGCTCTCTGGTGAGACTGCTTCCGGGAAATATCCTCTAGAAGCGATCACTATTATGAGTCAAATTATTGAAGAAGCGGAAAAGGCTCCAAGAGAGAGACCCTTTCTTCGTCATATGAATATTTCAAGTGTCACGGCTTCAATCCAAGTTGCTGCCTCGATCGTGGCAGAGAAGAACAATGCACGATGGATTATTTCTATTACTGAGGGTGGGAACTCCTGTAAAAAGATGACTCGTTTTCGTCCCAAAACTCCCGTTTTAGGAGTGACAAATTCTATCGATGTTATCAGAAGAATGAGTTTATACTGGGGAATACACCCATATTTTTTTAATATTCATGATAACTCTGATTTGACGAAACTTGGCGATATGATGATCACTGAGTTGAAAGAGAAAAAGCTTCTTGATCTCGGTGAGAAAGTTGTAATCACTGTTGGTGATGGGAAATTCTTTCGCCAGGGAACAACCAACTCGATAAGAGTTGAAGTGATTAAGGACGTTCCTAAGGCCCTCAAAAATTTGGATCAAGATTCGATCCAGGAGGTGTCTTTTGACAAGGGAAAGCTTCTACTTGATACAAGCATCTGTGCTTCATGCCAGGCCTGTATCAACGTTTGTCCTTATGAAATTTGGACAACGAAATTAGAAAAGAATCACGATACCAGAATTGATGCATCCAAAATACACATGTGCGATCTGGACATGCAGTGTGTGGAGGCGTGCCCAACTGGAGCTATTGAGATTATACCTTCCTCTCGATGAATGATCTTTTGAATGTATCCCAGGATAAATTAAAATCTCTGGGAATTCTGGACTGGGGATATTCTGAAGAATCACTTCCCCAGTCAGTCAGTCGCTATGAAGAATGGGTGAATCAAGATCTCCAGGCCCCTCTCTCATATTTGGCCGATCACCGCAAAGATCTCAGACGTGACATCAAAAATGTTTATCCAGAATTTCAATCAGCTTTGGTTTTCCTTTTTAGTTATCAGGAAGCCAAGAAGTGGTTGCTGGACAATAATCGTCACGAAATTGCAGCTTATTCGCTTGGGTTTGAAGGGCAAGACTATCATTCGGTCCTTAAGGAGCGTCTCAATTCGATATACTCGCTCCTAAAAGATTCTTATCCTGAACTAGAGCATTTCATCGCTTTGGATGCCCAGCCTATCTTGGAAAGAGATCTCGCTTTTAGGGCCGGTCTGGGATGGTTTGGCAAAAATTCCATGATCATTCATCAAAAAGAGGGGAGCTATTTCATTATTGGCTCGCTACTTCTAAATCAAAAACTAAATTTAGAAACACCCCAAGCAGATATTGATCATTGTGGGCAATGCTCGGCCTGCATAGATGCTTGTCCTACCAAGGCAATTGATGCTGAAACCAGGACTGTGATTGCTTCTCAGTGTATATCTACTTATACCATCGAGATTTTTAAAGATGCAGAAGCTCCGAAAGGCTTTGAGAAATCACGTGGAGAATTTTTTGGCTGCGATATTTGCCAGGACGTTTGTCCGTGGAACCGTAAACCACTGGCGCGAGTTATCGGAACTCTGAAACTCCCAGAGCGCCTGACTTTTTTAAAGGATTGGTTTTTTGATTTACCTATCAGGGATCTGGTTAAAATAATAGAAGGGCAAACCAATCGTGGTTTCAAGAAAAAGCTCTCAGGAACAGCGTTTGATCGTCCAGGGAAAGAGGGGTGGCTTAAAAACTTGAAATCGATCCTTTCTAAATCCAGCCGAAATGATTCTTAAGAAATGAATAGATGTGTGCCGTCGCGGCTCCCGGCTCATGATGAGGAAGTCGTTTTGGTTTTTCAGTTGTTACCGCATTACCCTGTTTTTCCAGAATCTCTTTAAATACTTCCATCCCAAGATTTCCCACTACAATATCATCTTCGCCAGTGATCATATGAATGCGCTGATTTGAAAGAGTGATATTTTCTTTAGCGTCCTTTAACCAAGCAAAGACTTCTTTAGAGTCCAGATTAGGAGAAACTAATTGTCTGCGAATGGAGAGTGTCTTTTCATAAAACGCAGTTTCAAAAAGGTGGGTGGCCTGCCTTTGACCGATGCCGATACCCACGGCTACGGCCAGACGCTGGATTGAAGCGAACTGGGAGAGTTCCAGGGCTTTGATGGAAGTGTAGGCCCCAAGAGAGTGACCCCCAAGAATGACCGCCGTATTGGCCGGGAACTGACCAAATCCGAGATGCTGCTCCAGCAGAGCGCTCAGGCGATTATAGGCCTCGCCAAAAAGTTCGTGAGCGTGTTCTTTGAAATCTTCAAAACTATTAACTTCGTGAAAACTACCCAAGTAGTGGCCAGGCTGATCAAAAATCAAACAAGGGACACCAGATTCTACCAGGCGCGTGGCCCAATTCAGGCAGTCCCCCTTATGAGAAGTGTAGCCATGACTAAACAACGCCCATTCACTCTTTATTGGGCCTTTACCGGGCGCAGGAATGAACGCCAAGGCATTCACTTGGAACCAAGGGAGGGAAAGCTCCAGGCAGATAACTTTCGCGGACATAAAATCCTTTGACTCGAGTCGTTACTTTAATCTTTTACTGAATAGTCGTTGACGAGAACCGTCTGAAACATTAACTTAGAGTTCTCTTTTTTAGAAGTACAAGTTATCTGATTTTCGATATGCCCGCTTAGCTCAGTCGGTAGAGCAAAGGACTGAAAATCCTTGTGTCCGCAGTTCGATTCTGCGAGTGGGCACCAAAAAAAGCCTTAGTAAAATTTAACCCATTTTACTGAGGCTTTTTTTATTTCTGGTGATTAATCTGGGAGAACGAGACAAATCAGAATTAAGAGAAACGCTTAAGTTCCCCCTTCATTATATGGAAAAGCATCTTTAAAGGTTTCACCTTTTCAAGATAGAAAATCTTTAAAGTACAATTCTTAAAATCATTATCGAAAAAATCGAACTATAATATCAACATTATCTATTGGATCAATATGTGAAGCAGTGGCACAATACTAACTCTGAGTTGATAATAGCTACAAATTAAGAGGAACTATTGAATGAAAACGTTAAACAAAGAAATGCAAGATAAAATTACCCCTGCAATGGGACTTAAACTTCTCAAAGATGGAAATGAAAGATTTATTAATAATTTGAAAATTAATCGGAACTTACTTCAGCAAATGAATGATACGAGTGATGGCCAACATCCTTTCGCTGTAATTATAAGCTGTATGGATTCAAGAACATCTGCAGAGCTAGTTTTTGACCAAGGTCTAGGAGATATTTTTAGTATTCGTATTGCAGGAAATGTAATCAATGAAGATATTCTAGGTAGTGCTGAATTTGGATGTAAAGTAATAGGGGCGAAAGTGATTGTGGTCCTTGGTCATACCAGCTGTGGAGCTATTAAAGGGGCGATTGCGAATGTTGATTTAGGTCACCTGCACTTTATCACACACAAAATTCAGCGTTGTATTCCACTTCTCAAAAAACAATTACCTTCTGTGTCTGACGATGACCTCTGTTCGCATGTTACTAAGGCCAATATTGCCTTGGGTGTGCAAGATCTCAAATCGCGCTCATCGATTTTAGAAAATATGTCCTATAAAGGTGAAATCTTGATTGTTGGTGCTGAATATAATGTTTCAACCGGCGCTGTTGAGTTTTTTGAGACTGAAGCATGATTCATTGTGAAAATGTTGCAGATGTATACACTAAAGGCAAAATGTCACTTTGGCTTTTGTCTGCCTTTAAGTCCGGATTTATTAATTCGGCAGGATTTCTCATTACTGGAAAATTCGTCTCTCACGTTACAGGTTTCGGAACCCAGGTCGGAATTGCGATGGGGCATAGTGAGTATTTTTTCGGAGCAGAATTACTAATAATACCCGTTTCTTTTATCATGGGAGGAGTGATCTCTTCACTTGTACTTGATAGACCCACACATAAAATTCCGGCCTATCATTATGTCCAGGGGCTTATAACAATCCTGATCGCTTTTCTTATTTTTTTGGGCGAAAGCGGTTTGGTATCGAGCGATGTTCCTTTTGATGCAGATGAAAGTTATCAGTTTATTGAGTTCGTCATTATTGGTTTGTTGTGCTTTATCTGTGGATTAAAAAATAGTCTGGTCACATGGACAACTTACGGTAAAATTCGAGTTACTCATTTAACAGGCCTTTCAACCGATATTGGCCTGCATTTAATGAGTACGATTAATCCCAGATATAAGACCATTCGCCTTAAAGAGAGCAGAATCATTAATATCCACCGGATAGCAATCCTGGTTTCATTCTCGATTGGTGCCTTCATTTCAGCAATTGTATTTCCTATGTTTGGTTTTAAAGCATTTTATATTGTTATGGGCATTTCATTTTTTATGACGATTCTATCCATACAGTTTAGGAATAAAAGTTTACTTGCTAGTGCGGCATAAATTAAGTATTAACCTCATTTATTAGCTAAAATAAAGGTTGTTGTGCATACATATTTTGCCCTCTTTTGTATTCTTCTCTCTTTTCAAGTAAACGCCTTCGAAGTCCAATTTGTTGGTCCTTGTTCACAGCAGCCTTTGCTTTCACAAGAAGTAAAATTTGCTGAAGGCATGAATGTCGGTGAAGTGAGTTTAATGGTCTTGGACGCTCATCAAATTCCCTACCAGGGAGTTTCAGCAGGGTTTAATCAGATATTTGGATCTGCCATTGGACTAGATGCCATGGAAGTCATTAGTAACAACGAGATGATGGCCTATGGTTGGTGCTTTGAAGTGGATGGAGAGATTCCGGAGGTCCTGGCAGATAAGGTTCCGGTTAAAAAGACTACAAAAATGATTAGTTGGTTTTATGGCTACGCTCATTACTTCAATGGTGAATGGGTGGCGCAATGCCTGAAAAGTCACCTTCGTAGGCCAGTTAAGTTTTGCCAACCTTAAGGCCAGAATCGACTAAACTTTAGACACCCCCCCTGTAACAGCTACTCTGGCCAAATCTATTTCCCTTAAAAATGTTAAAAGTAAGTTGAACCTATTTTTAACGATATCTAGGGAGAGTATAATGAAAAAGTACCTATTGATCGGTCTTCAGCTTACGCTTGTGGCCGCTAATTGTCTGGCAAGTGATGTTCTGGTTAACGCCGTATCGATACTGGAAAATGATTATAAACTTCAATGTGCTCAAACTGATAAGAAGAGCTTCCACTGCCACGTAAAAAATGATCGCATGCATGGGCTTGATATTTCTGTGCGAGAGAATTCTAAAAAAACAACACTTACGGTTTCGGATTTTAATGAGAGTGAAATCATCCTGGCTAGTGGTGGTTTAGAGAAAGGTTTGGATCGTCACTTCTTTGGTGAAGGCCTGACTAATGGTATTATCAAAGCTTTGGACGAATCTGATTCTGATTTAACGTGTGAGGCGCTTCATCCCTATTTTATCGGCAAGCAGGAAAGTGCTGTATTGAACCCGTGGTGGCAAGTTGTGAGTTTATCTGATTGTTATAACTCAAAAGGCTTGGCCTTCAAAGTGAGAGCGAACTCGGGAAGCATCAATCGCTCGTTTGGTTTCTTGAAAACAATTACGATCACAAAAAACTAGTTTCTGTTTTAAAGCCCCGGATAGATCTGGGGCCTTAATCAACTCAATATTTTTTTGGACCGCTTCTCCATCTCCTCAGGTGAAACATCTTCAATATGTGTGGCAAAATGCCAATTGTTTCCGAACGGGTCTTGTATGGTTCCCATTCTGTCTCCATAATACTCGTTCTTTAAGGGACGAATTACCTTTGCACCCGCTTTTGTCGCTTTTTCAAAAGCTGCATCCACATCTTCGACATAGAGAAGTAAAGAAAAGGACCTTCCTTTTCCAGCGGCGGCATCTATGTTGGGTAATTCATCCGCCAGCATAATAATTGAATCACCGATTCGAAGTTCACAGTGCTGAATTTTACCGTTGGGAGTTAAAATGCGAAAAACTTCAGTCGCACCAAAGGCCTTCTTGTAAAACTCTATTGCCTCAGATGCATTTGGCACCATTAAGTAAGGAGTTAAAGAATGATAACCTTCTGGGATAGCTTTGATTTGGGTTTCCATCTTTTTCTCCTTGGATGATGTTTGTCGTCATCATAAGGCCCGATCAATGAGGTGAAAACCTCACTGCGGCCAATGCAAAGGCAAAGACTCTGATTTTATTTTTTAGTTTTTGGAAGGCTGTAGACTCTGATCATTTTGAGCAAGAAAGCAAAGATGAGTAAAACAATTGCTGGAATGACAAACACTTCCATCTTTACTGGTCTGATTGTCATGTCTCTTTCACTTTTATTTTTTCCACCAATTCCAGAAAAGAATTCTTTAATTTCGTCAGTGGGAAGACTGTAAGTATTTACTAACCAGTATTTTGCTTCAGGCACATCCGCTACGATCTGTTTAAAGAAACCTTCATTGAGTTTGGTGACAACATCTTGGCCTCGATTTTTTTTGTAACCAAACCGAAATCCCTGGCGGTCGTCCAGGGGAATTCTTCCGCCCCGTTCAGTTCCGATACCCACGAAAGCCAGTTTAATTTCCTTAGGGATTTTAAGACCTAAAGAGTCTGCGGTTTCTTCCCCGTCAGTGATTACGAGAATATTTCCCGCAGGATTTTCGCTGGTTTCTTTAAAGTACTGGATGGATTCTTGGATGGAAACACTGATGGCCGATGAACCATTTTGATTTTTTAAATTCTTAATACTTTCCAGACGAGCATCGATGAGATCAAGATCTGACGTAAATGGAACAATCTTTTTTTGAATTTCAGCGAAGGCTACAATTGAAATTTGCTGACCGGCGGCTTTTCTTGCAAAATGCTTGGCCAGAAGCACGGCTTTGCTCAGTCTGCTTGGCTGAACATCTTCGGCCAGCATACTGGCGGAGGTATCCATTAGGATAATTGTTTTAGATTCAGGCATCTCAACTTTTACTTTCTGGTCGGCCCCTCTGAGATCGAGGAGGGCCACACCCAGTAGAATCATTCCACTGATGTAAAAGAGGCTAGAGAGATAATGAAAAAAACTTCTGTCATAAAACCAGTAGAGTTTTACGATTTGAAAAAACTTTCTTTGATACCAGAAAAAACCGATAGAGAAAATAATGAGACCAGCGATGATGTAGGGAAGAAGATCCATCCTCTGAAAATTCATACGACATCCCTGAGAGCTAGTTTTCTCAATAATTCAGAAGCCACGAGGAGTAGAATTCCGTAAAGCATATATTGGTAAAAAAGTTCTTCGTAAACGACTTGTTCATTTTTTTCAATCTCAGTTTTTTCCAAACGGTTGAGATCATCTAGAATATCTTTAAGAGCTTCCTTACTTTTAGCAGGGTAGAAGTTTCCGTCAGTCATCTTGGCAATTTCCTTGAGAGTATCAAAGTCAATTGAGCCGCCTGGAATACGCTGATATTGAGTCCCAAACAATCCATTACCAACAGGAATTCGGGCATCATTATCAGTACCAAATCCGATGGTGTGAACTTTCATCCCGTATTTTTTTGCTTCTTCGGCTGCCTGAATGGGGGTGAGAGTCCCAACGTTGGCCACTCCATCAGTGAGAAGAATGACGATTCTGTTTTTAGTAGGGCTTTCTAAGAGTCTTGCTACCGATAGCGCCAGGCCATCTCCGATATTCGTCCCACTACCAAGGTAACCAATACTGATTTCGGCCAGCACCTGATCTAATAAGGCCGGGTCAGTAGTTAATGGCAGAAGCGTAATCACCTTTTCTGAGAACAAAACTACTGAAATTCGGTCCGTGGGTCTCATCCTGGCAAACTCTCGGACTTTTTCCTTCATCGCTTCCAGACGGTTAGGCAAAATATCATCTGCCAGCATTGAGCGGGAAACATCCAGACACAAAACAATGTCGTTAACTTTTATTTTAGCAGAAGAAAATTTTTCTGGTTTTCTCGGCTGCATCAGTGAATAGGAAAGGAAGGCCCAGCCAGCAAGACCGATGACGAGGGTAAATATTCTCAGGAGCCTTCTCCAGAGAGAGGGCTTGCCATGATTTTGAGGGGCGAAGAGTTTAGTTTTTTGAAAGACTTTAAAAAAATCGAGCAACCAAAATAGCGTACCAATCACGCCTGCAATCGCGAAATAAACGTTCTTATATTCCATCAGATAATAATAGACCTATGTACCTGTGATTAAAAACGAAAACTTAGAGTGATTGAAGATTTTTATAGATCTTTGGAGCTTCAGATAAGTTGTATTTTGCCTGCTTAACAAGCTCAATTAAAATTTTCTGAGTGATCCTGCCGGCCTTTAGTTTTTCGCAACCAACAGACTCGATAGGATCAGTTATGTCGTAGACTGAAACATGTTGTGGCCACAAGTTGATCTCTTCATTACTTCCACCAGCACAAAGAGGGATGAAATGATCAATTTTGTAACTGCTGCGAGTTCTTGGATCTAATGTGTAGCCCAATTCAACCCTGTAGGCTTCAAAGATTTCTTTTTTTAGTGCTGATGACACATCTCTTTCGCAGTAAGGAATTTGTTCAGCATATCGGTACTCGGATGGTCTGTCGCAAAGAGCGCCAGGAGTGAGTTTTGTATTTGGTGATTTTGGGTAATCGAGAGAATAAGCATTAAGTGTGAGAGCCGAGAGAATAACAATTAAAGCGAATTTCATTTTAACCCCAGTTATTGCGTTATCTAAGGGTAAGTAAAATGGTTTAACATGGTCAATCACTTCTTAAGTTAGGATTAAGTTAATATAACAGTCTGGCGCGACGCGCTAGACGATTACTCCCTTTTACCCGTAACCATCGCTAACCATGTTCTTCTTTTAAATTTTATTGCATCCTTGGCGATTCCCACAAGATGGAGGAAAACTAAAACTTTCATGCCCGTTGCAAGTGCTTCATGCACCTCTTCTAGCCAGTCTTCTCCCCAGAAAGCATCTAGCCCCATCATAAAGCCCGTGATGCCGAGAAGAATAACCAATAGCCAAATTAAAGCATACACACTTGTGGCCATTGGACTGCGTTCAATGACGGGCCTTTTAATGAAAATTAATCGCAAAACAAGCGCGCCAAGGGCAATGTAACCCAAGACATTGTGTGGGCCTTCTCCACCTTCAAGAAAGAAATTCATTAAAACTGGCAGAGCTACCAGCCAATGAAAAATCCTGATTTGAATGTCCCACACAACATTTTGGGTATTCATTAATTAACCTTTTCTTTAACTTTTTCTCCATTTACTGGATTAAAGTAAATCTCCACTTTTTTACCGGCCTTATTCCATCCGTAGATTTCGTAGCAGTTCCCTTTAGTCACTTTGAAAACCTTGATTTTGTACTCGGCTTCAAGTTCTTTTTTAAAGGCGTCCTGATTTTTCCATTTTGACGGATCTTCTTTAGTGCACTCAGTCTTAGCAAAAGCACTGGTCATAACTGATAAGGCAAAAATACTTAGCAATAACTTTTTCATCCGAATTCCTTGGTTAAGTTTAGATGCTCGGCTGATCACAGATTATTAAACATATCCAATGATTCATATTGGGCCAATGTCCCAAATAGAGGCTTGTCTTATAAATATCGATAGATAGAATGTTGGCATGAGAAATCTGATCGTTTTGATTTTGTTTGCCCTGTTTTTTATTGTGGATATTATCGTTGATATTAATGAAGGCATTCCGCTTGCACACGTTTGGCACGAGGCGATCATGTTTGTTTTCGCCCTCGGGGCCATTACCTGGCAGTTAAAAGTCATTCTTCAGAAAAATGTCCACATTACCACTTTAAATACTGAGCTTTTTGACACAAAGAAGTCGTATCAGGAGTGGAGGGCCAAAACTCACGCAAGTGCGCAAGAAATCAGGCAAATGATTGATACACAATTCGGCCTATGGCATTTGTCCCATGGTGAAAAAGACGTAGCACTGCTCCTGATCAAAGGTCTTTCCATGAAAGAGATTGCTGAAATCAGAGCAACTCAAGAAAAAACAGTGAGACAGCAGGCCACCGCCATTTATAAAAAGTCCGAACTCTCTGGCCGTCAGGAGTTGGCGGCATTTTTTCTGGAAGATATTCTCAGCACACCCATAAATCCGACTTAAGACATTCGCCCAATTGTTGGAAGTCCAGAACCACTAGATAATCTGACCAAGATTATTGGAGGTTCTTATGTCTCTTTTCGCAATTTCAAAATTCCTGGTTATTCTATTTTTAATTTCAGCTTGTTCGTCTGTGAAGACCTACGAGTCTGTCGCCAATAAAACCTGTGGTCAAAACTTCTGCTCTGAGGTTGAGGTTAAGGATGATTTGGGTAAAATCCTCGTCACTGACATTCAGGGCTTGAAAGCAAACTCGAATTCACTCGAGCTTAACGCGTATTGCAACTTCCCTATGAGAAAGCCTCTAAGATCTAAACATCTGGGCCTCGTTGCCAATACCAACGATCCCATTGATCTTGTGAAGAGAGAAGGTTACTGGGAATTTTCAACTTCCCAAATTGAAGAAGGATGTCGCTTTACGATTTCAGTGACTTCAAGGAAAGTAGAAGAGAAATTTCGATTTGCCGCCCTAGGTAAGACTGCTAGGGGAGTTCAAAATTGATGGTAACTTATAATGACCAATTTAGACTCAGGCTTTATCTTTCGAGCGTAGAAGGGAAAATATGAAAAAAGTTTTACTAGTGATTAGTTTTCTGGTCTCGGCCAATGCCTTCAGTATAACTTTGCCCGAAATCAGGCAGCTGGCCATTGAGAGATCGTCTTCCCTAAATGCGCAGCAAATGGAAGAGCGCGCCCTTCGTAATGAATCAGTACAAAAAGGGAAATGGCAGAATCCCCAAATAATGAGTCAGTTCGGCCATTTGGACTCAGGCACGACCAAAGGGTCAACCGCCGAGATCAGCTTAACTCAGGCCTTTCCATTATCGGATAAGTTTTCTCTTAGAAAAGAAATGGCCCAGCTTGCAACTGGGATGATGAAAACACAAAGCAACTATTTTAAAAACTGGGTTGCCCACCAGTCAGTATTATCTGCCTGGAGAGTTCACGTTTCTCATGAGCTTTTCAAGCACGGTGTTGAGAGGGCCAGACGATTAGGGCTTGTAAAAAAATATCTGGATACGAGACCTAAGGTGAGTATTAAGCAGAGAGTTGAGCTTTCGATCATATCCAGTCTTCTTTTGCAGCTCGAAAAAATGCAGGATCTAAAAAAACTAGACTTGGAAATGGACCTGAATGATTTAGAGTTTTGGATTGGGCGAAAAGTTAACCCAACTGAAATTCCTCTGAAGCTTCCCCTCACATATGATGTCCTAGCAGATTTTCAAGTGGACACCATCAATGATTTAGAACTCGTTCGCGCGAAAAATAATTTAAAAACAAGTGCTTTGGATAGGGAGCTTGCAGGAAAAGAGAGAAGACCGGATATCTTTTTAGGTGCAGGTTATCGTGTTGAGAATGTCTCTCCGGAGAATCATTTTTCATATGCCATTGTGGGACTTAACATTCCTATCTGGGATACTGGAAGCAGTAGAAGCGAAGCCGCTAAGGCGCGTGAAATGAGAGATCAAAAAGAAATGGAAGAAGCCGAAAAAAGACTTAAACTTAAACATCAAAATCAGATCAATCTGGTTGAAAACAGCGTTCTGCAACTTAAGAGATTTCCCAGAAAGTTTGTACAGGCAAATGAGCAAGCGGTCGTTGAAGCTGAAACTGGTTTTAGACAGAGTCTTTTGGATGTGAATACTTTTTTGCAAGCTGAGACTCAGTCCCACGAGGTGATTGACCAAGTCTTCATGTCGTGGATTTCGTATTTAGATAATCTAAGCTCCCTACAGTTAATGAGAGGTGAGGAACTACGCTGGGAGAAACAATAATGAAAGCAACACTTCTCGATAAGTTTATTGATTGGGGCCTTAACAATAAGTTCTGGGTCATCACACTCTCTATTATATTTTTAATGGCGACAGTTTATAAAGTGAATGACTTGACTGTTGATGCCGTGCCAGACGTAACGAATATACAAGTTGTAGTAAACACTAAAACATTGGGGCTTGATCCAGAGAAAGTGGAGCTTACCGTCTCTCAGCCGATTGAATATGAAATGATGGGGATATCTGATTTACAGGATATGCGGTCCATTTCAAAATTTGGTCTTTCACAAGTCACTCTCATCTTCAAAGATGGCACGGATATATATTGGGCCAGACAACAGGTATCTGAAAAACTTCAGTCAGCTATTGGACAGCTGCCTCAGGGGCTTCAGCCTGAGCTTGCTCCCATTTCAACCGGACTAGGTGAAGTTTTTATGTACTCGCTCAGTCTCCATAAAGATTCGCCAATGCTTCTGAAGTCCCATAAAGATCAAATGCTCTATTTAAGAGAAATACAAGACTGGCAGATCAGACCAATACTCAGAAAAGTGAAAGATGTTGCGGATGTAGATTCAAATGGTGGTCTAAAAAAAGAACTTCACATAAATATCAACCCGGATCAGCTGACTCAGTACGGACTGACTTTTGACAAAGTTCAGAGAACACTAAAAGGGCTGGGTGAAAGTTATGGTGGTGGTAGTGTTGTCATTGATAAGGAAGCGCTCATTATCAAAGCCACAACAGCTCTTGAAAATGCTGCGGATTTTGAATCAATTAGTTTAGCACAGAAATTTAATGGCCAAAGAGTACTCCTGAAAGATATTGCGGACATTTCAGTTGATGCTGCTCCAAGATTCGGCAGTGCTACTTACAACGGTGAGGAAACAATTCTGGGTACCGTCCTGATGAGAAGCGGAGGGAATGGAAGAATTGTTAGTGCTTCTGTTGACACCAGTCTGGATGAAATAAAACTTCCCAAGGACGTGAAGCTAACCAAACTTTATTCGCGTGGTTTTCTGGTGAATACAACCCTTAAAACTGTACTAAAGAGTTTATCAGAAGGGGCCGCACTGGTTATTCTCATTCTCCTTTTGGTCTTGGGGCATTTTAGGGCCGCTTTAATTGTTTCAGTTATTATTCCTCTTTCAATGTTAGGAACAACTCTGGGAATGCAGTTTTTTAATATTTCTGGAAACCTTATGAGTCTTGGAGCGATTGACTTTGGTCTCGTCGTTGATGGGGCGGTAGTCTTAGTTGAGACTCTAGTGGGGAGTTTTTATGCTCTGTCTCTCGAAGAAAGAATGAACCTTAATAAGGACCAAATTGTCGCTAGTAATGCAAAAAAAGTGATGAGACCTGTAATCTTTGGTCTACTCATGATTATGTTTGTGTACTTGCCAATTATCTTACTTGAAGGCGTTGAAGGAAAGATGTTTCGGCCGATGGCCTATACTGTTCTCATGACTTTAGGCTGGTCACTCCTTCTTACTATTTTTCTGATTCCTGTTTTAGTTTCTTTATTTATCAAAATCCCGGAACACTCTGAATCGGGTGAGCATGAAACTTGGTTTTTCAGCAAAATTAAGGCGATCTACCAACCAGTGCTGGAAAAACTTATTGATAAGGCCAAGCTGTTGATCGGGTTAGGTGTTGCTATCGCTGCTTTGAGTCTGTTGACTTTTTCCAGGTTAGGAACTGATTTTATACCCCAACTTGATGAAGGTGATATCGTCGTCAATATAACTCGAGATTCAAAGATTTCTTTGGAGGAAGCGCTCAGAGAGCAAGGTCTGGTTGAGAAAAAAATTGCCGAATCTCCGGAAGTTGAATTTGTATTTTCTCGTCTAGGTACTCCAGAATCAGCGACTGACCCAATGGGGGTCCATCTGGCCGATACGTTTATTATTCTTAAAAAAGATCGTGATCTGTGGACAGTTAAAACTAAAGATGAACTATTTCAAAAAATTAAGGCATCCATTGTATCATTGGGATTTAAGCAGGAGATAAGTTCGACTCAACCGATTGAAATGCGTTTTAATGAAATGCTGGAAGGCTCAAGGGCCGATGTTTCTCTCAGAGTGATGGGACCTGATCTAGCTTACTTAGTGGAAGTCATCGATGGTTTCACTCAAAAAGTACAAACGGTAGAAGGACTTGAGGGAGCAGAAATGGATCCTCTTACGGCCCTTAGAAAAAGTCGTGTGATTGATATCAAGCCCAATTTTGCTGAACTTTCTAAACTCAATATTTCACTGGATGACTTTAGCCAGACAGTTGTGGGTTATATGCAAGGGGTGAGTTTAGGTCACTGGATCCAGGGAACCAGGAAGTTTTCGATTGTCATGCACCTGTCGGAAGACATGCGAGATAACGTGGAAGAAATAAAAAAACTTCCAGTGGCCTTACCGGATGGCGGATCAATCCCCTTAGATCAAGTCGCTTACGTCCAGATTCATGATCAGGTGACAACGATTGCTCGCAGTTGGGGACAGAGATACGCTGCTCTCTCAATGAATATTGCCAATCGTGATACGCTGAGTTTTGTAAACGATATAAATAAGATCATTGCTAAAAACCCTGTGAGGAAAGATCATCAGCTGCATCTCGGTGGGCAATTTAACAATTTGGAAAGGGCTCGTAAGCGCCTGATGATTATTATTCCCCTCACTCTTGCCTTGATTATGTTTATTCTTTGGAGAGAGTTTTCCTCGTTCCTTGATTCAGCGATAATTTTTCTCTGTGTTCCATTTGCTGCATTCGGTGGAGTGTTTGCTTTGTTCTTGAGAGATATTCACTTGAGTCTTTCAGCTGCAGTTGGATTCATTGCTCTCATTGGTATTGCACTTCTAAACGGGATTGTTCTATTGACGGTGTTTAACCAGCTGAGAGAAAAAAATGACGGAAAAAGTTTAAGGGAGCTGGTGATAGAAGGAACTCTTTCTCGTCTTCGTCCTGTTGTCATGACTGCTTTGGTTGCTTCTATTGGATTTATTCCTATGGCCGTTAATACCGGGCTAGGATCAGAGGTGCAAAGGCCTCTTGCCACTGTTGTGATCGGAGGAATTCTCTTTTCAACATTATTGACCCTCATACTATTTCCTTCGGTTTATCTCTTCTTTCATCAGAGAAGAGATAAGTTAAAGGCTTAGTTTTTTAAATAGTCTGGCTGAATTTTGTCGAGTTTGTTTGTTCCCGCAAATGAAAATCAAAGCACATGGCAACATTCCTCACGAACCCAATGCCCAATTCTGAAATTGATAATTGGTCATTGGAACGTTCTACTACACCGTCTTGTGCAAAACTATCTAGTTCTGCCTGTATTTCATTCCAGTAGGGGATATCTTTGGGGCTGGTCAGAGAAACTTCGCCCTTGCACATCAGATCTAAAATGATGTCCTGAATGACTAAATCTTTATTGCTATGAGTGTGCCCTTTTTCTATAGGGAGGCAGTTATGTAGAATTTTATCTTTGTAGTCTTTTATGTCCTTCATGTTTTGTATAAAACTTAGGGATGAGTCTGAAATGGATGTTGGGCCCAGGCCAATGAGGATAGGAGACTTTTTATCAACATATCCCATAAAGTTTCTGTGCAGATTATGACTAATTTTTGCTTTATAGAGATAACTTGAGGGGAGTGCAAAGTGGTCAATTCCTACATCGATGTAGCCGTTCTCAATAAGTAGTTTCTTTCCGTGTTCGTAAAGCTCACGTTTTTTTTCAGCACTGGGAAGATCTCCTTCAGATATCAGTCTCTGATTTTTAATTCTTTCCGGGAGATGAGCATAACTGTAAAACGCAATGAGGTCTGGCTTCATTCTATTCACAATTTCAAAGGTCTTAGATATCGTCTCGAGAGTTTGTTTGGGGAGACCGTAAATCAAATCAAAATTGAGCGAAGCAAAGCCGTTCTCTCTTATCTTATCGACCAATCCTTCCACCATTTGTGGGGACTGGTCCCTGTGAATTGCTTTTTGTACGATCGGATCAAAATCCTGTATGCCTAACGAAAGTCTGGAAATATTATTTTCTTTTAAAACTCTTAAGTGATCGGCTTGGCAAGTTCGAGGATCAATTTCAATCGACCCTACGAAATTATCGATTTTATTCACGAGTAATGTCTTGATCAGCTTTTCAAGATTTTCCGGGGATAGAAAGGTGGGAGTTCCACCACCAAAGTGGAGTGAATTAACCGCAGGAGTAAAGCCCAGCCTTTCTTGATAAAGCTCCCATTCCCTAATGACGAGAGCAAGGTACTCGCCTTCCACATCATGATTGCGGGTAATCACTCGACTGCAGCCACAGTAATAACATAGGCTTTCACAGTAGGGGATATGCACATAGAGATCCACACCGTTGCTTGCACTATAAATTGTTTTAATGTGACTTATCCAAGAAGCTTCATCTGGTTGATTTTTCCAAAATGGAACAGGAGGATAACTAGTATATCGAGGCCCGGGACGATTATATTTGGAGATCAGTTCATTCATGGTTTTCATGAAGCCTATTATGCATAGGGGAACGTTAAAAATAACTGATTCACATCATGTTTATTAACAATCGTTTCATATGATCTTGGTCATGTTTTCCTTCCAAGCTTTTTGCCATACTACACAAAAAGATTGAAGGAGTTTCGGATGAGTCTGCATATTGGTGGTAAAAGTGGCGATATCGCAGAGACAATTCTACTTCCAGGAGATCCCTTACGCGCTCGGTTTATCGCTGAAAATATCCTCGAGGACTCACGCTGTTATTCTGATGTCAGAGGAATGCTCGGATTTACGGGTTTTTATAAGGGCAAAAAGGTTTCAGTTCAGGGGACCGGAATGGGACTGCCCTCGCTCTCGATTTACGTCAATGAACTGATTGATAACTTTGGAGTTAAAAACCTCCTGAGAGTTGGGTCATGTGGCTCTTTTCAACCAAACATCAAGGTCAGAGATATTATTTTGGCGATGAGTTCTTGCTCTGAATCCAATTTTAATCATAAAACTTTCAAGGGTATGGATTTTGCTCCTACAGCGGATTTTGAACTTCTGATGCAAGTCTATAATTATGGCAAAAGTAAATTCAGTAACATTCATGTCGGCAGTGTTCTCTCGGCCGATACATTTTATAATCAAGACCCTGAGGAATGGAAAATGTGGGCAAGGCACGGTGTGCTCGGTGTAGAAATGGAGACTTCCGCACTTTATACGATAGCTGCTAGAAAGCAGTGTCGGGCATTGAGTATTTTGACTGTTAGTGATTGTTTTTTAACGGGCGAAGTTACAACAGCTGAAGAAAGAGAGCGAACTTTTACTGAAATGATTGATGTTGCTCTCACGGTAATTTAATTCTGATCACTCCTCAAGAGACTTACTATCCAATTTGAAGTTTTCGGGGTTTTTTCCTTTAATATTCCTAAAAAACGCAGTGATTTTTTTCATGTCTTCATCAAAATTAGTTAAATAAATAACTTCACCAAGTCCGGCCTCTTTCTTTTCGTAGTCAGCATATCCTAAGACTATCGGTACATTAGCTTTTTGCGCGATATAATAAAAACCAGATTTCCAATTAGAATTAGCGCTTCTTGTTCCTTCTGGGGAAATCATGAGAACGAGGTCTTTATGTGTCTTAAACAGACCGGACATCATTTCAGTCGTATTTTTTGACCCATTCTCCTGAATGTTCTTTTTATCTACGCCAATAGCGCCAACTGAGCGCAAAAAATATCCGAGGGGTGATTTTAGCCATTGATTTTTTATCACAAATTTGGCGTTTCTGTTCATCATCCCTGCCATCGCCATCGCAGGGATGATGTCAAAATTTGAAGTATGTGGGGCCCCTACAAAAACGAAAGAGAGTAGGTTGCTGGGCGTTTTGTTGACGAATTTCCATCCCTGGGCCTTAAAAATTAATACGCATAGAAGTTTGAACATAGATTACCTTTCATTTCGGCTACAGAGATAGATGTTATTGTGGAGGGAAAATAGGAAAAGTTAAATCAATTAATTGGGCCTGAAGGCTACCCTACTGTTTCAGTTGGTTTAGGGTTTATGCCCCTATAATCCTGATAATTAAGCAAGTCTTAAACCTCTTTGCAAGCAGGCATGGTAAATTATGAGCTTGTACGCAACTCCAATTGGAAGATTAAAATGTCAGCATCAGCTAATCCTAAACTCAAAGTCTTAATTGTCGATGATGAAAGTGACATCCGAGAGATGCTCTCATTTTCAGTCAAGGGAGCGATTGCATGCGATATCTTTACTGCTCAAAATGGTGAAGAGGCGATCAAGAGCCTCAAGGCAGATGAGATTGATTTAATAATTTGCGACTACAACATGCCAATTAAAAATGGTGGAGATGTATACAAATACCTTCTTGAGTCGGAGAGCAACTGCCAATACGTTCTTTGTAGCTCAGAAGGTCCAGAGCAGTTGCCTGAATTCTCTAATCGATCCCATCTGATTGGTTATTTAGAAAAACCGAATCTAATAAAGGGCCTCAGAGAGATCATAGGGAAGTTTAAAACCACTATCCCTGGGGCCGGAGAGGCATCTCCAAGTCTCTACATCCCAGTGCCCATCAGTCTTCTACTTAAGCTTTCCAATATCCCATCAGATATTTATATAAAACTCACCGAAGGTCGGTACGTAAAAGTACTTAATCAAAACCAAGTGTTTGATAGTAATGATTTTGATAAATACACAAAAAAAGATGTTGAGACACTTTATTGTACTAGCATGGCAGTAGATCAGGTCTTGGAAAAGATTCAGGCCCAAATTATCGAGCTCGCAAAATCAACATCCTTACCTGTCTTAGATATGAATATGAAAATTCATGGGATTCTCATATCTACTTTTAGGGTTTATGGGTTGCAGGAATCTTTCATCCCCTTTGTTGAAGCACAAGTGAAAGAAACACTCAAAATATGTTCAAAAGACAAAATTATTTCAGGGTTATTGGATAAAATTATTAAGAGCAAAGATACTTACATAGGGACTCACTCTTTTATGCTTGCGGCCGTTTCAGTGATACTTGCGACAAAACTTAACTGGGCATCAGACGGGCCCAATACAAAACTTGTTATTTGTAGTCTCATGCACGATATTTTTCTTGATGAAAATGCGACGAATGAAACTAAGCTTCTTTGCCAGCAAATGGTCGATGATGCTTTCAAGGCCCACCCTCAAAAGGCGGCTGAACTTGTCAATAAGATCACTTCCATGCCCCCTGACACCGGTCGTATCATTTTAGAGCAACATGAAATTGGTGAGGAGTTTGGAATTCCCTATGGCACTCATATCAATAAGGTTTCCGCGCTTGGAAGCTTGTTTTCCTTCTGTCACTATCTTGTCGATAGTATTTTAGAACAACATTCTGCTGGTAGCGTTAATCAAGCAAGCCTCTTTAATAAAATGGAAGAAATTTCTGAGAAATCCATCCAGTACAAAAAATACTTAAATTTTCTTAAAGAAGTTCAGTTGTTTAATTAGTGGAAGAAAAATCCTTTCGTATCCACGTTGTATTTGCGGCCAGGGACTTCGTTAAACTCGAATTGACCATTGTCTTCTGTTGTCGACACCGTATATGAAGTAAATGGCTCAATCGAATAGATAAACCCTCTCTCATCAACTGAATACAATTTCACCGGAGTATTTTTTGTTGCAAATGAAATAAGATGTGGCATGCCGTTTCCATAAATTTTAATATTGGAGACAGTTTCTTCTTTAATCATTTTATTCACAGACATGACGGGGACATTCCCTTTTCTCGTTTGTATGTAGTAAAGATCATTTGAAGAGATGATTCTTGCGTAAACAGAAGTCGGACGAAGAAATGATAGTGTGATAAGGAGCAAGGAAGTTTTCATTAATAATCTCCAGGTTAAAGTTACGGCTCATTAATTGCCACAAAACTGATAACTCTGGAGCTTAAGATTATCCAAAAGAACTAAAAAACTTTGGCAAGCAGATATATATTCGCACTTAACGCTACAAAGTAGCTTAATGCACGAATTAAAACATTACCTGCAACATAAGAGGCAAAATGAATTACGCGCCCAACGACATAGAGACCTGCTGCCCAAGAGGTAAGAGCGTCAAATTTATTGAGTGAACCCAAGAGAAGAATAGCGACAACAAAACCGGGAAAGTTGTCTTTTAGATTTGCGTGAGCGCGCTCGGCCCTGGCCCCCCAAGGAAGGATTTCTTTACCAGTTACGGGATTTCTATTTGAACCAAGCCATTTTCCGCCAAAAGATTTCCACTTAGCGATGCTTGATGGAAGCCATGCGAAAAGAAAGAACAGTGTCATGAGCACTAACATCTTATATTCAAAGGCCATCTAAACTCCTTTATCGATTTTCAATGCCTTAGTTTAGCTTTCCTAACGTATTCCTAACAAACAAATTCTTCCGAAAAGTATAAATACATGGGCACAGATTTATTGATTAAGGGAGAACTATGAAAGCTTATTTGTTATTGCTGCTTCTACTCGTAGGTAGTGCCTATGCGCAGGAGAAAGGGACATCGGTTTCTGAGATACAAAAAGTTGTCAACGATACACTTGCAAGTAAATGGTATGAAAGACTTCAGTTAAAAGGTTATGCGCAATTTCGTTATAACCGATTACTAGAAACCAATAGAAATTTAACTAATCCTTCTAATGATAAATCGATTGGTAATAATAAAGGATTTTTCCTTCGTCGTGCTCGTCTGACTCTTTTTGGTGAAGTTTCGGACCGTGTGTACATTTATATTCAACCTGACTTTGCTCAAGATGCAGGAACTACTGCTGGTCAGAACTATTTCCAAATCCGTGACGCCTATTTTGATTACGCCTTAAGTGATGATAAAGAGTGGCGCTTAAGAACTGGTATCTCAAAAGTTCCATTTACTTTTGATAACCTTCAGTCGAGCTCAAACAGAGCTCCTTTAGATCGTTCAGATGCGATGAATACAGGTGCACCTAACGAGCGTGATACAGGTGTATTTTTGATGTATGCACCTACAGACATCAGAAAGCATTTTAAAGATCTCACTTCTAATAATCTTAAAGGTACTGGTGATTACGGGATGATCGCTCTTGGTGCTTACAATGGTCAGACGCTGAATAAAGGTGAGGAGAACAATGATCTTCACAGAGCGGTTCGTTTTACTTATCCGGTTAAACTAGCTAGTGGTCAATATATTGAAGCTTCTCTTCAATCCTACGAAGGACAGTACGCTATTTCTGGAACGGATTATTACGATCAAAGATCAGCAGCGTCGTTCATCGTTTACCCGCAGCCGTTTGGATTCCAGGTGGAGTACACTACTGGTCAAGGTCCAGAGTACGACATAGACTCTGACTCCGTTAAAACGGAAAAGCTCGAGGGTGGATACGTTATGGTAAACTACCAGACAAACTGGAGAAATCAGCGTTTCTTCCCTTACGTTCGTTACCAGGAGTATGATGGTGGCCGTAAGTTAGATAACGGAAATCACATGATTACTCAGGACTGGGAATTCGGAACTGAGTGGCAACCTAATGCTGCTCTGGAAATTACAGTGGCTTACGTCGTTTCTGACCGTGTCGTGGAATCTGACAAGACCGACGCGGGCGGCACTACATTGGATGAAAACGGGCAATTGTTAAGATTTCAGGCCCAGTTTAATTATTAGTAAAAAAAACTCAAGGTAAGCCGATATGGTCTTTAAGACTATGGAGGTTTACCTTGAAATATATTCTACTTGCTTCTCTCATCCTTTCTACATCAGCTTTCGCCATCGATTTTAATAAGGTTACTGGAACATTTGAAGTTGAAGAAAAATCTGCTCCAGTTGGAGAAGATGCTGTCGCAGCTGCAGCTTACGGAAGCTTTGAATTTTCACAGCAAAAAACTCGTTCACCAGCAAGTGTGGAGCAAGAGGCAGCTGAATCAATATCTTCTGGAATCAATGAAGTGACGGGAACTTTTCACTAAGAGACATTTCTTACTGAATTTCCTCGTGAACACCAGCGCAGCTTTTTACGGATACATTTTCTTCCGATAAAACTTCGACGAACATAGGAATTCTTTTGAACGCTCCATGGATGACTTTTTTATCAGAGTCATAGGGAGCGATTTCAACAAAATATTCGCCAACTAAAGAATTACCTGCATTAAATGAACTGGGACTGAGTTCTACCAGCTGACTTTTTTCTGAATATGAAGTCATTTGATCAATAGTGATTTCAAATGGCTTTGGTTCACCAGAAATCCTCATGTCTTTAATTCTTTTGGTGTGATCAAAGGCCGGGCACTTAAAAAATCGAAAACGCTCTGACGGGTATGCAGCAGCGTAAAAGATTTTAAGTGTGACGTTCGAAGGTGCTCCACCGCCCTGACCGCGGGCCATGTGCTGGGGCTTAAAACGTGTATAGAGGGAACCCAAGTCTTGGCGCTCAGATCCGCGCTGAACTATCAAACGCAGAATCCAGGAATTTATGCCTCTGGAGCTGGTTAAATGGGCAAGGTCCTCTTCAGATACTTTTGGCATGTCCACCATGAAGACAATACTTTGTGAGACAGTGGCTTCTTTGTGTTTGCCCACCAACCACTCAATCTCATTCAAATGACTGATCCCCATCTCTACATCCGTGAGTCTCAGGCCCATGGCGTCTTTAGACAGCGAGGTGTACTTGGTGCAGGAGAAACAGCCTACTAAAACAATCAAGAATAACGCTTTCATGGCCCAATCCCCTTGGTATAGATACTATTATAGAACAAATTTTGAAGGAGTGTGAGAGATGAAGTTTTTAATCTTACTAGTTTTAGTTGCTGCCTGTTCAAGTCAGCCTGGTGTTTTAACTGAAAAAGCAAAGGACCTGGAAGTTTATGCTAATAAACCCGCCGGTTGCAACGTTGTAGGCAAGGTGGTTGGGATGGATGAAAATGGCAGTACAGAACTGGCAACTAATCACGCTCTCAATCAAGCTGCACAATTAAAGGCAACTGGAATTGTTGTTAATCAAGAAGTTCCCAATGGGAATAAGCGAGCGGTTCACGCCACAGCTTACCAATGTAATTAGAAGTTCGCTAAAAATTCATCAAGGGCATTGAGGGATGGGAAGAATTGAATTTTTTTCTTCTCCAGTCCCGCACGGACTTGAGATTGTATGTTTCCGCCGACCCATATATTTGGCGAACACTTAAGATTAACTTTTAAGTTTTTCATATAATCATCAAGAGTTTGTTGCGGACTTAGCTCATACCTCATTGCCCCTAAAAGTATCACCTTGGGATTGAGTGCATTGGCAGCTTCTGCAAGAGATTCTGCGGGAAGGTTCGCCCCTAAATAAACAATTTTTAATCCGTAATGAACGCACAAAAGTGCTGCTCCTAAAATTCCCACTTCATGAAATTCCCCTTCCGGAGTGGTGATCAAAATCAATTCATCTCGCAGAAGAGTCTTCTGGTAATGCTGGCCAATCATTTGTCCAAGATAGAATCTCACAAGCGCACTTACTGTATGCTCCTGGGCTATTGATAGTTCTCTTCTGTAAACCTTGTTACCAATTTCCTGAAATAAAGGAATGAGTATATTCAGGCATAACTCTCGAGGACTCATCAGCGCCTTAGCTTTTTCCAGCTCGTGGGAAATAATGTCGAGTTTATAAGCAGCAAGCGCCAGATAAAAATTCCCCAACATCTTTTCGGTATCGATCTTATCGTGATTGGGTGTCACCACATGTTTTTCGTCATATGGCCGATGCATTAAGCGAGTATAAATCTCTTTGAGATCTGCGAGATCTAAATGAGCAATTTTACCAATACCCTGGCCGATCTCTGTGAGGCGGTAAAGCAAGGCCAGTTTTTCGATGTCAGTTTCAGAATAAAGGCGGTGTTTGTTTTCGGCCCGCTCTGGAACCACCGCATTATAGCGTTTTTCCCAGGCCCTGATGGTGGCTGAGGCGACGCCTGATAGTTGAGAGGCTACTTGGATGTTGAAATATTGCATCTTGAGAATTTTAGCACAGACGCATCTTTAAATGAAGAGTGCCTTATGTCAGAATCTACCTACTTCAAAGGAATGGTTTATGACGAAAATTGCGAGTTTACCGGTTAAGAAGGCCATCGAGTCGAAATCCTATTTTAAAGGAATTGAATCCTACCAAGAGCAGTATAAGCACTCGATTAGTGAGCCTGAAAAGTTTTGGCTGGAGGCGGCAAAAAATATGGATTGGTTTACCTTTCCGACTCGAGCGACTCAAGGAGATTTCTCACGCGTTAATTATTCTTGGTATCCACAAGGAAAAATCAATGCTGCCTATAATTGTCTTGATCGACATCTTGAGAAGCGAGGTAAAAAAGATGCCATTATTTGGGCCAAAGATGAGCCTGGTGAGTATCAACATATTACCTATCAAGAAGTTTATGAAAACGTTTGTCGCCTTACTAACTTACTAGAAGCCCACGGAGTCAAAAAAGGGGATAGGGTTTGTATTTATCTACCTATGGTTCCTGAATTGGTTTATTCGGTTTTAGCTTGTGCCAGGATTGGTGCAATTCATTCAGTGGTATTTGGTGGCTTCAGCGCTGATGCTCTTAAAGGCAGAGTTTTGGATGCCGAATGCAAAGTTGTTATTACTGCCAATGAAGGCCTGCGTGGCGGAAAAGCCATTCCGCTTAAGGCAATCGTGGATGAAGCACTTGAGGGAGTCAGGTGTGTGGAGAAAGTTCTTGTGGTTCATAGAACTTTCACCAAGGTCCCCATGGTAATGGGAAGAGATTTAAATTACGAAGAAGAAGTTAAAAAATATCGTCCAGTCGCCCCCTGTGCAGTAATGGATTCTGAAGATCCACTTTTTATTCTTTATACTTCCGGCTCAACTGGAAAACCTAAGGGAGTTGTTCACACAACTGGTGGCTATTTAACTTATGCGACCTTCACTCATAAATATGTTTTTGATTACCATGAAGACGATGTGTATTTTTGTACCGCTGACATTGGATGGGTTACGGGGCACTCTTATGTTGTCTATGGCCCCCTCGCCAATGGGGCCACCTCAGTCTTATTTGAATCAGTTCCGACTTATCCCGATGCTGGTCGCTACTGGCGAATGGTGAAGGATTTAAAAGTAAATATCTTCTACACTGCTCCAACTGCACTCAGAACTCTGGCGCAGTTTGGTGATTCTTGGGTGAAGAAATATGATTTATCTTCAATTCGTATTCTGGGAACTGTGGGTGAGCCAATAAATCCTGAAATTTGGAAATGGTATCATGATGTTGTGGGCGACGGACGCTGTGATATTGTGGATACCTGGTGGCAAACAGAGACGGGAGGAGTATTGATTACCCCTATTCCAGGAGTCACACCAACCAAGCCCGGCTCAGCAACGCTGCCTTTCTTCGGAGTTCAGCCCATAATTGTAAAACCTGAAACGGGTGAAGAGTTGAAGGGAAATAATGTAGAAGGTGCCCTTTGTATTAAGGCAACCTGGCCTGGACAATCGAAAACGATTTATAAGGATCATGCTCGATTTGTAGAAACATATTTTTCTCAATATCCTGGACTTTATTTTACGGGTGACGGCTGCCGTCGGGATGAGGACGGATATTACTGGATAACAGGACGTATTGATGATGTCTTGAACGTTTCAGGGCATCGACTTGGTACTGCCGAAATTGAAAGTGCCTTAATGGAGCATGATGAAGTGGCCGAAGCGGCAGTCGTCGGCATGCCACATGATATAAAAGGTGTGGGGATTTACGCTTATATTATTTTATACGATTCGAAAAATTCTTCGCCTGAACTAATTGAAAGCATCAAAGAAGTAGTAAGAGTTAAAATTGGCCGTTTTGCTGCACCTGACACAATTCATATCACTCATGCACTCCCAAAAACTCGCTCGGGTAAAGTCATGCGCAGAATTCTAAGAAAAATTGCCGCCTCTGAGTATGATGGGTTAGGAGATATTTCTACCCTCTCTGATCCTGCAGTTGTTCAGTCCCTCGTTGATGAACATAAGGCGAGCACTTAGTTGGAAGAGTTATGCGGGGAAATTTGTCGGCGCTTTGAGGACAAAGAACTTAATTTTCAAATAGTTTCTGAGCTACTGGCAGATCTCGCTCAAGCGTTATCGGAAAGCACAAGCCGCTTTGTGGATATTGATAATTCTGCCCGTGAGGATCTTGCCTTGTCTCAAGCGGTGAGATCCAACATCAACTCATGTGTTGAAGAAAAAGAGCGACAAGAGGATCTGTTTAAAATCTACTTGTGTCTCAAAAACTATCTGGGACTAAAGTACAAGTACGGCGAAGCCGCAGACTGGTATTTGAAGGGAGAGTTTGATTCTCATCTTGAAGAGGTAATCAGAAAATTAATTTGATTTATGTTTATAAAATTTAGGATCATGGAAAGTGCCGGGTCAACATCGACTCGTTTTAAAAACTGAGGGATCTTTTCTCCAGGCATCGGAAGATTACTTTCTTCAAGCTTTTTAAGTAACTCATCAACGTTGTCATTTGGATCAGTTTTAAAATTTTGTTGCTGGTTCCACGCCCACGCTGGAGCAACTTCTGCGAATGCAAACCCTCGGTAGCCATCATAGGCAGCAAGAACCCTGTCACCCGAAGTTCCTTCCCAAACGCGAGCGTAAAATGAAAGATGAGAGCGCGGAATATTTGCCATTTCTCCAGAGAGATTAGCGCCTAGAGTTTTTGAAAGAGCCTTCACATCAGCTGAATCATCCCCAGATCGGTCCATATTAATAATTTTAACGGCTGACCCTTTAAGAATGCGAGCGACTTCCTTCTGGGCATTGACTCCATCTGCAATAATCATCGAAGGTTTTGATTCATTCATGACTGTTAGAAGAAGTTTTTCTCTATATTCCTCAGTCGCTTTAAGTGTCTGATCCCAGTCCTCAGTGGAAGCCTTATCCATACCGAATGGAACTGTCTTAAGCACAAGATATTTATCGTTGATTCCAGCATCAACCATCATGCGGTGAAGAAACTGGCCACGAGTGCCGGTTAAGGCACGTGAAGTGATCAGATCGTCGTATCCATGGGGGTCGGCGACAATAATCACCTTGGGAGAATTAAATGTTCCACGATAGTGGCCAAAATCCGCATTCTCTGGGGAACTTTTGACCATGAAGGCTTCAATCCCATCTTTAGCTTCGGTCTTTCCAGATTTTTCTTTGAAAATTAATTTAAGGTCTAAATTCTCTTTCATTATTTTTGCATAAACTTCCCCGGGGCCAGCATCAAAAATATAACGAAGGGCTGTCGATCTTGGGCGGGCAACGAACAACTCATCGGCAGAGAAACTTTCTGCCGGAAGTGCCTTCGTCATGGCCTCAATCGTTTTGTTGTCAAATTTAGCTTTCTCTCTTGTTCCAAAAACAATCACGTGTGAATTACCACTCATGCGACTGGCAGATGAAACCGGAACCATACGTGTTCCTGGTGTACCGAAGTCATAGTATTCAGGGCCAATATCTTTGCGGGCATATTTATAGGCCTGGCCATTGGCATAGTTGTTAGTCATCCCAGGGTCTGCGGCGATATTCCATCCCTTCTCCGTATAGGGCCGTATCTCTTTTAGATTTTCAGCAACTTTTTTGGAAGCTTCTGGGGGAGTCATGGTACTTAAGAATGTTGGATGGGGAAGTTCAACGACTAAGAGTTCTGTCGTTACTGAAGAGCCGTCTTTAAGTTTCATTCCTCTCAAAGATCGTGTGTTCTGACCATTAAGATGAATCTTGTCTAAATCGTACCCATCAATTTGAGCAGTATTCAGGAGACCATTTTTATTAGGTCCACCCTTGGTGAAGATCATCTTTGATTTGTAGGTTTCAAAGTTTTCAGTAATGTCTTTTTTTACTGCCTCTTGTTCTTCAGGCTTAGTGTAATCTATCTTTCTACCCAATTGTTTTGCGTAAAGATCTTTCCCATTCTCGTCGAGTAAGATGGGGAATTCATTGTTGCCCCCAGCGTACACCATGCCCGTCTCGGCAATTTGAATATTTTTAATTTCATTTTCATGGGTAGCACCAACTTTGGCGCCCTTAGATTCTATGTATGTGGCCACTGCATCACGGGCAGCGCCGCCAAATGTGACAATCAACTTGATTGAATCTTTATTATTGCGAATGATCCAATCAATCAGATCGTTTCTCCATTTTACCATTGGAGATGCTTGATCCTGACTCATTAACCACAGTTCATTATCAACAAAGTTTCCGAAACGAAGAGAATCTTTGCCTTGTCCTCGCAGAACGTAGGGTGTTTGATAGGCCCCGTATTGTCCTTGAATGGTGTAAGCGAAAGTATTGATGAAGGCTGCTCCCTCGTTCACTCCGAAGTAAGCGGCAAGATCCTGGGCCCGCCCACCAAAGCCTGCAGTCGCTGTTCTTCCTGCAGCTTCCGCAATATGAGTGGCGTCCTGGCCAATAAATAGGATTTTTACTTTGTTTTTACCTTGAAGCATGCGCCAGTTGACGGGACCGAATGCCGGTCTGAATTTTTGGTCGGCCATAATCTTCATGGAGACTTCTGGCATATTTGGAATTGCTGCCACCAGATCAATAATTTCTTTGCCTAATTTTGTTTTTGGATCTGGCCCAGCATCGTATGACCACTGAGGCATGCTCGCGTGGGTTAATTGCGTGGATAAAACTAAAAGGTTAAAAAAACTAAATAGTTTTTTATTTTTCATGATAGATCCTGGAATTAGATGGTTTTTTCCGGATCTTATGAGCGCAGAGGCACTGAATCAAATTAAGTTAGGTCACCATGAAGACATTACATGGTATTGAAAAATTAGGAGCTATTTTAAGTCAGCTTTCATCTCGTAATTTTTAAGAATGGCCACGTTTAATAAAAGTCTAACTTGAGGCCAGCCTAGTTCAGGAACTGAAGGGTGATAATAGAGGTCACACTCAAACTTTCCACGTTTATTCAAAATACGAATGTGGTGAACATCTTTAAGAGCTCCAACGGTCACGCGGCCAGCATGATGAATAGTGGCTTTTTCAGAGTCTCTTACTTTAGAAATTTCAAGATCTAGGTATCCGCGCTCATCTTGAAATTCCAACGGCAGCTCAAGAGTCATAGAACTTTTGAGAAGTTCCGCTGATACTGGAACCATAGGCTTTTTCACAACATCGTACTTAATAAGTACTTCCATCACATTTTTTTCAAGATCAGTTTTAACCACTAGAGCTTCGAGAGTTCCGCCCTGATGAAGTTTTCCGGGTTGAATCTTGTAACCTAAACTTTCAATTGAAGCATGAAGAGTAGTGGTGAAAAAAACAAGTAGCGCGAGTGCTTTCATTGAAATCCTTATCAATAAAAAATGCCGTTAGGCCAAAATTATGTCGTCGCAATAGGGATTTGGCCACGTGTTTATGTTAAAAATGAGTCGGAAAACGGAGGTCCTCATGAAAATTAAAGGCTCCTGTTCTTGCAAAGCGGTGAAATTTTCTCTGACCTCAAAGCACCCTTATCCTTACCAGCGTTGCTATTGCAGCATTTGTCGCAAGACTCAAGGTGGGGGAGGATATGCCATTAATCTTGCCGGGGACGCTAAATCGCTGATTGTTAAGGGTAAAAAAAATGTCAGAATCTATCATTCGAGTAAAACGGGTGAGAGAAATTTTTGTAAAAAATGTGGATCGGGACTTTGGCTTTTTGACCATACCTGGCCTGAATTGATTCACCCCTTTGCTTCTGTCATTGACACTGAACTGCCCGCGCCTAAAGAAACAACTCATGTCATGACGGAATTTAAACCCAAGTGGGTCAAACTTCAGAAAGGGCCAAAAGATTTGGTATTTAAAGGGTATCCGAAGGAATCAATCGCTGAATGGCATCAGCGATTGAAACTCGAAAAGTAATTAGATATTAATAAAATGAATAGTGTCTGAGAGCTCTGAAGCGTGTGCCTCACTCACTTTACCGTTGAAATCTTTCAGGATTTTTTCTTCAAGCTTGCTGATGCTGTTGATGAGGCCCAGACCAACGTTACCCACTTTAAAATGAGTTTTCATAATCTCAATCAGCTCATCCAGCTCAGCTTGAGTCACTTCAGTTTTAAGTTTTTCATCAATCAGGAGCTGGATGTTCTTTTCGAGGGTGGAAACCATAATCATTGCAGTGACTTTATGAGACACTTTTGATGTCCCGAGAGTATGAAAATACTCTACGGCTTTTTCTTTGCACTCTCTTTGAACTTCCCAGTCACTTAAGGCCATTCGTTTGGCCCAATCAAAATGTCCAAGCCAAGTCATGAAAAGGGATATCAACAGAAAACTCACTGGCCACATCCAGCTATAATGAAATTCAAGGTAATAACTGAAGATCAGAGAAGCGACAAAACCACCAATCAACCCAAATCTCCAGGAAGCTCCGGGGTAGGGATCGGAAGCGTTTGTGATAACGAGGAGTAGCTCGCAACCCGTATTATTTTCAAATTGTTTGAGCTTAGATTCAACTAAAGTGACGTCGTCTTGAATTAAAATATTTCTCATTACCAACTCCCCGAAGATCCGCCGCCCGAGAAGCCGCCGCCACCACCGCCCCAGCTACCACCACCGCTGCTTCCACCAAAGCCTCCTCCGCCGCCGTGATATCCACGGTGACTACTAGTTCCAGATGCAAGGGCGAAAAGTAAGTTTTGCAGGCCAATCATTCCTATCAAAAGTCCCATCAAAAACATGAAACCAATCATGGCCAATCCAGCTGCACCAACAAAAAATCCAACGCCGGCCATGCCTGCGCCAGTAAATAAGCCACGAGCGACTGGTTTTTTAGATAAAAGAATTTGTCCGACAATCAAAATACCTATCAGGAAAGGAAAAGCTATAATGAGAGGCTTGGGAATCGATCTCATTTGTGTTGATCGGCGAACGATTCGATTGCCTTCTTTGAGTTGTATATTAAAAACACGGGCAATGTCCGACATCACGAGCTTTAAGCCACTGTGAAAGTCTCCCTGCTTGAAATAAGGAGCGAGAACATTTGTGATGTAGCGGTTAGCTTCGAAATCTGTTATTTCGCCTTCAATGCCTTCGCCAACTTCCATGCGCATCTTGCGTTCATTTTTGGCAATGATAATGAGAATGCCGTTTCCCTTCTCTTTGGTACCAAGTTGCCACTTTTCACCAACACGGATGGAAAATTCCTCGATCTCATTACCCTGCATATCGTTCACGGTAAAAATTGTGATCTGTGGACCCTGGTGGGTATGAATCTCATAGGCCAGCTGACTTAGGTCTTGTTCTTCTTCAGGAGTCAGGAAGTTTGCTTCATCCATAACAGGAGAACGTAGAGCGGGGATCTGAATTTCAGCTCCCCACACGTTCAAGGACAAAAGAAGAATGAGAGAAAGAAAATATCTCACTAGAATTTAACTTCTGGAGTCTTTTGTTCAGTCTCAGTTGCAGTGAACTGAGGTTTTTTCTCAAAGTGGTGAATCAGAGAATTGGTAAGACTTGTAGGGAAAACAGTCACAAGATTGTTAAATTCCTGTACTGATTCGATATAACGACGACGAGCAATCGCGATTCTATTTTCCGTGCCTTCGAGCTGTGCCTGTAGACCTTTAAAGTTTTCGTTCGCCTTAAGGTCAGGGTATCTCTCAGAAACAACCATCAAGCGACCAAGTGCCTGAGAGAGCTCCCCTTGAGCTGCCTGGAATTTTTTCATTGTTTCAGGATTCAGGTCTTTGGCATCAACGTTAATGGCCGTGGCCTTAGCACGAGCAGCGATAACTCCCTCGAGAGTTTCTTTTTCGTGGCCAGCATATCCTTTAACGGTCGCAACCAGATTGGGGATCAAGTCTGAGCGTCTTTTATATTGGTTTTGTACTTCGGCCCAAGTTCCTTCCACGGCATTGTTGGCAGTAGGAATTGATTGAAGTCCGCAAGAAACGAGGAAGAGGGATAATAGAAGCATAACAATTGTCGATTTCATGAAATCTCCTGAAATAAAAAAACCCAAAGTATTATTCATACTTTGGGTTCAATTTTGTTTTAATCAAGGGGCAATAGCAAATTATTTAATTGATGCTACTTGCTTAGTGAGACGGCTTGTCTTACGAGAAGCTGTCTGCTTTTTCATAGCTGGTGACTTAGCAAGTTTTGCTAGAAGTGACTGAGCTTTTTGAAGAAGCGTTTTTGCTGTGACTTTATCACCTTTAGCAATTGCATCTTTAAGTGCTTTAACAGCTGTACGAGATTTAGCTGTTTTAGTTTTGTTCGTCATACGACGAGTTTTTTCTTGTTTTGCTCTTTTTACTGATGATTTGTGATTGGCCACTGCGTTCTCCTAAATGGTCGTTCTGTCAAAATATTGCGATGTTATAAACCACTTTTGACCTTTATGGCAAGAGTTCAGGAATAGATTGTTTAAAATCAGTCGCATACCTTTTGGCAAAAGCCGCGGGATGGGGTACTTTTTCTCTACTTTATTTTGAAATTGAAACAAGGATTTTCTGTGATGAAAAACATTCAACTTGTCGGAATTGTTGGGGCTGGACAGATGGGACGCGGGATTGCACAGGTTGCTGCCCAGACCGGTTATGAGGTTGTTCTTTTTGATGCATTTAAGAATTCACTGGATTTTGGTTACTCATTTATTAAGACGCAGTTAGACAAAGGTGTCGAAAAAGGAAAGTGGAGCGCTGATGAAGCGACCAAAGCTTATTCCCGCATTAAAATAACCGCAGAAATGGCAGATCTTAAAAACTGCGATCTGGTGATTGAAGCAGCAACTGAAAAGAAAGAACTTAAATTTGATATTTTTAAGAAGCTGGATGAAGCAGTAAAACCGGAAGCTATCCTGGCCAGTAACACTTCATCTATTTCTATTACTGAAATCGCTGCCACGACTAAACGCCCTCACCAGGTCGTAGGCATGCACTTTATGAATCCGGTTCCAGTGATGAAACTAGTCGAAGGAATTCGCGGTCTAGAGACTTCGGATGAAACCTTTAATACCGTTGCCGCAGTTTCAGAAAAAATGGGCAAGACTTTTGTTCGCGCTCAGGACTATCCAGGTTTTGCAGTAAACCGCATCCTTATGCCAATGATTAATGAAGCTGTTTACGCTCTCTATGAGGGTGTTGCCACCGCCAAAGATATTGATACAGCGATGAAGCTCGGAACAAATCAACCGATGGGTCCACTTGAGCTCGCAGATTTTATTGGTCTAGATACTTGCTTGGCAATTATGAACGTTTTGCATGACGGACTTGCTGATACGAAGTACCGCCCTTGCCCGCTGCTAAAACAGTACGTTGCTGCCGGAAGATATGGCCGTAAAAACGGAAAAGGATTCCATATTTATGATAAGTAACTTTGAAACACTTAGTTTTAGTGTGAGTGATGAAATTGGCACATTGGTTATCAATCGTGCCGACAAACTCAATGCTCTTAATATTCAAGTCCTGCGTGAACTAAAAGGAGCATTGACTGAGTTAAGGGTGGCCCCTATTCGTGGTCTCATTTTCACAGGTGAAGGTGAAAAAGCCTTCATTGCTGGAGCAGACATTGCCGAAATGAAACCTATGGATTCAGGTGAGGCCCTGGCTTTCTCTGAGTTAGGTCAACTGGTCACTCTGGCCTTTGAAGCACTCCCTTACCCAAGTATTGCTTGTGTAAATGGATTTGCTCTCGGTGGGGGATTTGAAATGGCGCTTGCCTGCGATTTTATTTTCGCTTCGAAAAATGCTGTGTTTGGTTTGCCGGAAGTGAAGCTTGGACTTATTCCAGGCTTTGGTGGGACTCAGCGTTTGGCGAAAATTGTAGGAGAGAGACGGGCCAAGGAGATCATGTTCTCCGGTCGCAACGTCACCAGTGATGAAGCTAAAGTTTTGGGAATTGCGCTGGACGTTTACTCTGATAAAGCCCAACTTTTAGCTGAAGCTCAAAGCTGGTTCAAGATGACGCTTAAGAACTCATCATGTGCCATTTATCAGGCAAAAC
>JAIFLR010000043.1 GCA_020048985.1 Halobacteriovorax sp.
ATCATCTGTTTCAGCAATTGGCTCAACCGTGTGTTGAGGCTCGCCATCTACCATTGTCGTCTTGTAAACCAAGCTCTTCAAATACTTAGGATGAAAGATGGTCAGGTAGAAAATGTTCTTATTTTTTTCTAATGAAAAAGTAAATGTGTTGGTTGGTTCATCAATCCATTGAGCCGAGTTTTGAAGTTCCTCCCAGTTGGCCGGGTTATAGTGGTGAGCCGACGTGCGCTCATGCATTTCCACATCTTTAATGACAATGTTAATAACGTCACTTTTTATGCGCAAATCAGTTGGAGCGTAATCAGTTCTTGAAAAACCAAAATGAAATCGCAGTTTCCATTCGTTACCCTCTTCATCTTTCTTTTCAAATAAAACAGGGGCAACATTTTTTCCTTCGAGTTCCTTGATCTGCTGACAGGTGAGCTGTACCTGTTCTTCGGGATCTATTTGATCTTTGCAAAAACTCATCAGATCAATATCCATGATGCGATCTTGGACTTGAGCATGGGCGATAGAACTCAGGAATAAGCAGGTAAGAATGATGTTTTTCATACTGCTGATATTAAAAGCTCCGGCCAGCCGCTAGGAAAAAAAAATGTCCACGCGCTAAGTGCTAGTAATCAATGGGCTTTAAACGATTCAGCAGCCCTTTCCTTCATCACATCATAGGGGACATCTTCCACATGGGTCGCAATAAACCAGTGATGGCCAAAAGGGTCCACCAATTTGCCTTCGAGATCCCCGCAAAATTGTTTTTCTACTTTTCTAACTTCTTTTGAACCAGCGGCAAGGGCTTCGGTGAAAACTTTTTCTGCATCGTTGAAGAACAGAGTAAAGCCTGACGAAGCTCCACCTAAAGTTTTTGGACTCTTACAATTTAATTCTGGATACTCATCGGATAACATGATTCTGGCCTTTCCAATTTCAAGTTCACAATGGGCCACTTTGTTATGCGTGTCTCGGATACAAACCAGCTCAGTGGCACCAAAAACCTTGATGTAAAATTCAACAGCGGCATTCGCATTATCCACGTAGAGATAAGGAACGGCGCCGGTATATTGGACTGGGATGGGACTTACAATGATATTGGCCGAGGTATTGATCTTTGTGCTTTCCATAGAGACCTCCTGTTGGAGATCATCTTGCGCGTGATCAATCGCTCATTCAATTTAAAGCTGGCATAAGCGTAGATAACTTATTTATTTATTTATTAAACTCGAATTGAATATTACCCCAGTTCTTTTCAATGAAACCGTATTCAAATTTAACAATGACCGAATGAGGCCAGTCATACCAGGCATATTCCCGCCCGGAAATCTCTTCTGCGTATAAGTTCGACCAGAAGCCCAGGTTTTGAACCAATAGGGGACTGTTTTGAATTTCTGAAGAAGTCAGATATTTACCTAAAAGAATAGTTATCCAGGGTAGAGACGCCCGATATTTTTGAGCAGGTTTCATAAGTTTGAATTTCATGAGGTTTAAATGGCCTGCCAGATCTTCCGCAGCAATTTGTGAAGGGACCTTACTGATTAATTTAACCAGCCAGCACATCTGATTTCTGGCTTCTAAATCATCCTGATGAGCATTCGTGAGAACGCCGCGCACGGGATAGAAGAATCCAGCATAACTCATTCTTCCGCAGTGGGTGAGAGATGGTTCTAGTGTTGCCTGCCCAGTATAGGGACCTGAGATCCAGGCGAAGGTGCCAAAACTAACAAGTATGAGAATTGAGATCCATCGGTTCAACCTAGGGATGAGCAGTTTTAAAGGTAAAAGGACAAAAGCAGAACTCCACAACACAATGGCGAAAGCGGTGAGAGTCTGAAAGGGCAAGGTGACGTTTGCCCAGTCTAGTAGGCGCCAGACGGGTAAGGCCAGGAGGAGTATAAGTCCTGCAAATAGGTATCTAAGTCTTCTCATCCCTCTATTTTCTACCTCTTAAGGGCATCCGGCAAAATATTCCTAGCTTAAATGCGTTAGTTTTACTGGGGTATGATAAAATAAGCAAAGGGGACCAAAGGATGCAATCATCTGAAGCCAAAAAAATCGTTCTCCAGACTAATCTTCAAGGGTATTTCTTTGATGGTTTAAATGCTCTGAATAAAAAGTCTCTCTGCCCGGTTCCCGAATCCTTCATTTTCTATTCCAGCGATGTCCTAGACAAGTTTGCACTTTCCCAACATTTTTTTGATATCAGTGATGGCAAGGTTCGTGAAAAAATACTGGGCATGAAACTGCTTGAGGCATCTTTACTTACCCGGGAAGAGCAGCGAAAGGCCTATAAAGAAGTTGCTGATATGTCGCTATTGGTTTGTGGTTACTTTTCAGAGTCAACACACAAGAAAATTGTGGATGCTCAGTACTACGCTCAGTTAGGTAAAATGGCCTATTCACATTTAAATTCGATGACACCAAGCTTTCTTGATATTCCAAGTTTTTACAATATGTTTGCCACTTGTTTTGAATCCATGACAACACTCATGTCACTGCTCGCTACTCAGAATCGAACTGGCATTGAACAAAATTTGATTTTTAAAAAGATACTTCGCGAAGAGGTTGTTTCGGATCAAGAGATGCTGGTGAGTGGAGTGATACCCACACCCACAAGAAAAGTTTCTTAGAGTTGATGAAGCGTTTAAATCTATCCATCATATTCTTTCATTTTATATTTGCATCCCTTGCCATCGCAGGCTGTCCTGTGCGGGGAATCCAAAATGGTAATGTTGAAATTCTAAAGTGTACTTACTCTGAGCAGAAGCCCTCTGGTGCTGAGATTTACGTAAATATTAATTATTCAAATGAAATATGGATGGGAGAACAGGCTGCAAAAGATTTGAAGGCAAAAATATTTCTGGCGTCTGAGGACAAAACCATCTGCGAAAAATATGAAGCACAAAAAAAAGTCTACTGCATGAATTTGCAGGAAGGGTGTATCATGGCAGGCCCCGTTCCCCATGGTGCAAGATTCATTGTAGCTGGTCTAAAAGATGGGAAGTGCGTAGTAGAACCCCATACACTAACCCCATCCACGGAATCGAAATAAATTAGATTCGACCAGCCTTAATAATATTCCATTTGCTGCTGAAGAATTTCTTCAGAAAGCTTTGGAACTCTTCATACTTAGCATTTCGAATAAGATTGTTGTTATTGTGAGCAAAGTCCAGACCAAGTCCGTGCAAAACGGGAACTGAATAAAACTGAGCGTAGTCTTCATTGGTTTGAATCCCAAGTAAGTTTTGTCCATCCATCATCGTTTTAATGCGATCAAATTCAGCGCGAGTTAAACCATTATCCCTTATTCCGTTAATGATTTTCATGATTGCCTCAATTGCCTGCTCGGTCTTGTCATGGCCAGAACCGATGTAAATTCCCCAGCAGCCGGCCTCTAGAGCAGAGACATGGACTGGAGACACGGAGTAACAAAGACCCTGACGATCACGAACTTCTACAAATAAATCTGAACTCTGACCTGATAAATGAGTCGTAATCATTTTAAGGAAGAGGTCTTCTTTTTGATTGATGTTAAAGGCAGTTGTTCCAATGATGATTTGTGTTTGCTCACGCGTAAACTCAAGATCGACCTTTTTCCCTGTAATCGGCTTGAGGGGCTTTTTAGTCTTTTTCACTGTTTTACGTGGGCCCGTCTTCTTCAGCATTTCTTTTACCATCTGAACGACCACCGAGTAGTCCTGGTCGCCGCAGTAAGTAAGAACCATTTCAGTATTTTTTAAATGAGCTTGATGCAAGCGTTGCAGACCCGTAGGGGTAAAAGTTTTAAGAGTGATAGGTGTGCCAGCTAGATCCAGAGAATAAGGGTGCTGATTAAAGACCATTTTGTAAAATGATTTGAACGCCTGCTTCATGGGATCTTCTTTTTGATTATCCAAAGCTCTTAGGATTACCTTTCGTTCGTGATCAAAAAACTTTTTAGGAATCTCAGGAGTCAAAAGGGTGCCGAAAAAGTGATGTGAAAGTCGCTCAAAATCTTTACTCTGGCCGTGGAGAGTAAGGCCATAAGCGTTTTTACCTGAAAATCCACCTAGGGAAGACGATAGATTTTCCAGATCGTGCTTCAATTTTTCATACTTCATCCCCTTATAACCATAAGTGAATAGGCGAGTCAGAAGATGATGCTGTCCAGCTGTTTTGAGGTTCTCAGATGCCTGACCACCCTTAAGATAAGCATGCATCACAAAAGTTGGAGTTAATTTATTTTGACGATAGATTAAACTCACGCCTGGCTTGATATTAGTCAGGAGGACTGCGCTATCTTGCTCTGAAGTCGTTTGCTTTAAAACTTCTGCTTTGGGCTTAATCTTTGAGGCTAAAACTTTTAATTGTTTCTGCCATTTCGCAATTTCAGTTTCTTGTTTTTTGAGGTTCGTGCCTTTAGGAACCTGGAGCGTGAAGTGAGTTGAGTTCTGTAGGATTTCAATCAGGCCATCCCAGACTTCTTCAGCATTGGCGAGACGAATTTTTTCAATAAACTCATCTTCGCAGAAGATATTTCCAGACTGAGCAAAGCCATGACCCAAACTAAAGGCGTAAGATTCGATAGATTCTCTTTCATAGATTTTAGATGAAATGTACTGGTTTTTTATTTTCGTCAGCTCTTCAGGTTTGAATCCTTTTAAGACAGATTCAGAGATGGTGGCCATGAAAAGTTTTGAAACTTTTGCAAGGTTCTCAATAGGGAAATTCATTTTGAGCATATGGGCGCCGCCATCTGCAAAATACATGGTAGAGCCAGCAATTCCGTTACATAAAGATGTTTTGGCCACAAGTGCTTGGTAGAAGCGGGACGTTTCACCGTGGGCGAGACAATTGATCGCTAGGTCCTGTGCCGCTGATTTTGGATTTGAATAATCTGGGGCCTGAATACAAATCGTTAGAGTCGCCTGTCTGATATCTTTGTCGTGGACATTGATTGTTGATTTGTTTTTTAGCTCAAACTTACCAAATTCTGATTTTTTACCGTGAGGCAATTTGTATGAGCTGATTTTATTCTCGAGCTCTTCACGATTTTTAAGATCGCCAGCAACTACCAGCATGGCATTGTCTAAGTTGTAAAACCCTTCTCTGAAGTCTCTGATTTGCTCGGGAGAGAAATTCGTAATGGTGTCTTCTCGGCCAAGAATGGGATGAGCATATCCGCCTTCAAAGGAAGATTTTTGTAATTGAATGAAATTAAACTGTGAAGGATTGTCCATGGCGCGTCTGTACTCTTCAAAAACGACTTGTCTCTCAGCTGGAAAATCTTCTGCACCAAAAAGTGGATTAGCGACCATGTCCAAGAGAATATCAACCGACTTATCTAGGAATAGGCTTGGCGTATTGATGTAATAACAGGTGTAATCAAAAGAGGTGAAGGCATTGACCTCTCCACCATAGGATTCAATATCATGGGCCAGCATTGGTCCTGGGCGCGTCGGTGTTCCTTTAAAGAACATGTGTTCCAGAAAATGAGCGATCCCTTCATTGTCTTTTTTCTCTAGAGCAGATCCAGCTCGAAACCACATTTGGACGGTACCAGCACTGCAGCCTGGTGAATGAATGAATAATGTATTGAGTTTATTCGTTAACTGGACTTGGTCAATTTTCATAGCTTCCTTATTTGAGGCATTCTCAGTAAAGTCCTATTATCCCTGCAGACTACGTTTTTTAGAAGGAATTTCTCTTCATGACTCAGGTGTCCAGTCTTTATTTGCACGTGCCCTTCTGTAAGCATCTTTGCAACTATTGCGATTTTTACAAAAAGCTCTATGACCCGGCCTCAAATCAAATTGAGGATTTTCATCAGTTTTTAACTGATAGCTGGCAAAGACATGAAACGCTGATGGCGGATAACGCTTATGCTTGGTCGCCGCTCGAAACTCTCTACCTCGGAGGAGGCACACCCTCTCTTTGGGGATTGAAAGGGGCCAATTTTCTGGGTCAATGGTTGGAGCAAAGATTAACTCTACGCCCTGGTGCTGAATTCACTATGGAGGTTGATCCAGGGACTTGGACAGAAGAGATGATTTTGGCCTGGAAAGCGAAAGGATTGAACAGAATCTCTATCGGAACCCAGACTCTTGATCCCAATTTTATTAAAATTATGGATCGCTCACATTCACTGGATGAAAGTTATTCCTTACTTGAGTATTGTCAGAATAATGATTGGAATTTTTCCCTCGATTTTCTGTTGGGACTGCCTTTCTCTAGAGAGAAAAAGAGAAATATAGAAATCGAACTTTCGAATTTGTTAAAATATAAACCGAAACATATCAGTTTATATATATTGAATGCGAGATCAAAATATCCCCACGTTCAATCCATGCCCGATGATGAATTTATTCGTGAAGAATATCTATTTGTGAGTGAATATTTACAAAAATTAGGTTTCGTTCATTACGAAGTTTCAAATTTTGCTCTTCCTGGCTTTGAGTCCAAACACAATCTCAAATACTGGAAAGGTGAAGCTGTGGCTGCGCTAGGACCCACTGGAACTGGCTATTTTCCACAAGCGCAAGAAAATGCTCTTCGCTATAAGTGGAAAGTCTCCAAACCAGAGATTGAAGTCGAAGAATTGGGCATTAAAGAAGTGTCTCTGGAGCACATCTATCTTACGTTAAGGACAAATCTGGGATGGGTGCCGCGTCAAATGTCTCCCGCTCTGGAAAAAGTTATTCAGAACTGGAAGGCCCTCCATTATGGGGACTTTTCTGAGGGAGCGGTGAAGCTAAACTCACTAGGTTTCTTGATGCTTGATTCCCTTATGGATGACTTATTTAGGGCCGGATTCTGAGTCTCCTGATCTAATTTCAAGCCC
Organism: Halobacteriovorax sp.; assembly: GCA_020048985.1. GTDB lineage: Bacteria > Bdellovibrionota > Bacteriovoracia > Bacteriovoracales > Bacteriovoracaceae > Peredibacter. The sequence continues at coordinate 6,812 of JAIFLR010000043.1, forward strand.
TTAGTCTTAATGACTCAGATGATAAATAAGCTTTTTTTCTCCTCAACATTGACACCAATTCATTGAGTCCCATATTGGTAGTAACAGTAAATTAGAGCCGAGAGAGAATTTATGGAACAAAACGACAACGCAAAAGATGAGAAGAAAACAGAAGAAACCACAGTAGAGGCGACTGCTACTGTAGAGGCGCTTAGAGAAGAGAAGAAGGACGAAGTCGATTATAAGGCTAAGTACTTTTATATTGCGGCAGAAATGGATAATTACCGCAAGCGCATGGAGCGTGAGAAAGAAAATCTCCTTAAATACGGTAACGAGCGGGTAATGAGTGACCTTTTAGATGTGGCCGATAATTTTGACCGCACCATTGGAATGCTTAAGGGTGATACGGACCAGAAAGTAAAAAATCTGGTAGTCGGATTAGATATGGTTCAGAAACAGTTTTTGGATACGATGGGTAAGCATGGTCTTAATCCAATTCAATCAGTGGGGAAGGAATTTGATCCTAATTTTCATGAAGCGATTGCTCAGGAATACGCTGAGGGTAAAAAGCCTAATGAAGTGATTAAAGAATTCCAGAAAGGTTATAGCTTAAACGGTCGAGTGATCAGAGCTTCAAAAGTAGTCGTCTCAAGTGATAAACAATAAACGGTAAGTAATAAGGAGAATTATATGGGAAAAATTATTGGAATTGATTTAGGTACAACAAACTCATGTGTCGCTGTAATGGAAAACGGAGCTTATAAAATTGTTCCGAATGCTGAAGGACACAACACAACTCCTTCTATTGTTGGTTTTGCTAGTAATGGTGAAATCGTGGTTGGTCAGGTGGCGAAACGTCAAGCTGTGACAAATCCGACAAAAACTTTATTTGGTGTTAAACGTTTGATTGGCCGTAAATTTAGCGACAAAGGTGCTCAGCACTTTAAAGCGGTTGCTCCATTTGAAATGTTTTCAAATAAAAATGGTGATGCTTGGGTTAAAGTTGATGGAAAGGAATTTTCTCCTGAAGAAATTTCAGCAAAAATTCTTGAAAAAATGAAAAAAGCAGCTGAAGACTATCTAGGTCAGCCAGTAACTGAAGCAGTAATTACTGTTCCAGCTTACTTTAACGATGCTCAGAGACAAGCAACTAAAGATGCCGGTCGTATTGCTGGTCTTGATGTGAAACGTATTATTAACGAGCCGACTGCTGCGGCATTGGCCTACGGTCTTGATACTAAGAAAGATAAAAATATCGCAGTTTTCGACTTAGGGGGCGGTACTTTCGACGTATCAATTCTTGAGATCACGACTGACGGTGTGTTCGAAGTAAAATCTACTAACGGGGACACTTTCCTTGGTGGTGAAGATTTCGATTACCGAATCATTAACTGGCTTGCTGAAGAGTTCAAAAAAGAAACCAGCATTGACCTCAAAAACGACAAAATGGCGCTTCAGCGCTTGAAAGAAGCTGCTGAAAAAGCGAAACATGAACTTTCTTCAGTCACTCAAACTGATATTAACCTTCCGTTCATCACAATGGATGCTTCAGGTCCTAAACACTTGAACCTGAATCTTTCTAGAGCAAAATTTGAGTCACTAATTGGTGACCTTATCGATAAACTCGTGGCTCCATGTAAGACAGCCATTTCAGACTCTGGTCTTTCTTTGGCTGAAATTAATGAAGTGATTCTGGTTGGTGGTGCGACTCGTATGCCAATCGTTCAGGCCAAAGTAAAAGAAATCTTCGGCAAAGAGCCTTCTAAAGGTGTGAACCCGGATGAAGTCGTTGCTGCTGGTGCTGCTATTCAGGGTGGTGTTCTTGCCGGTGACGTTAAAGACGTTCTTTTATTAGACGTAACTCCACTTTCACTTGGTATTGAAACTCTTGGTGGCGTGTTCACTAAGATCATTGAGAAAAACACAACGATTCCTACTAAGAAATCGCAGGTGTTCTCGACAGCGGTTGATAATCAACCGGCAGTTTCGATTCACGTACAACAAGGTGAGCGTGAATTCGCAGCTGATAACAAGACTCTAGGAAAATTTGATTTGACTGGAATCAGTCCAGCACCACGTGGTGTTCCGCAAATTGAAGTTGTGTTTGATATTGATGCCAACGGTATCGTCCATGTAAATGCGATCGATAAAGCGACTGGTAAGTCTCAAAACATCGTGATCACTTCGAACTCTGGTTTAACTGAAGAGCAAATTAAACAGATGGTGGCTGACGCAGATAAAAACCGTGAATCGGATAAAAAACGCCGTGAAGTGGTTGATGCTCGTAACAATTTAGACAGCTTAGTTTTTGGTTCAGAAAAAGCCATGAAAGACGCTGGAGATAAAGTTCCAGCTGATAAAAAAACTGAGCTTGAAGGAGCTATAAGTGAAGCGAAAACAAAACTCACTTCAGAATCTTTGGACGAAATTAAAGCAGCGACTGAAAGATTACAAAACGTCGCTCATAGCCTTGCCCAGTTCATGTATCAAGGAACTGGAGCTGAAGGAGCTGGCGCCGGTCAAGGTGCCGGTCCAGAAGCCGCAGCAGGCTCGGAATCCAAGAAGAAGGATGACGGAGACGATGTGGTAGATGCTGATTACAAAGAAGTTTAATCTTTTCAATTTTTAGATCCTAAAGGAGCCCCTTAATATAATTAAGGGGCTTATTTATTATGAGCGATAAACGCGATTATTATGAAGTGCTTGGTGTTGCCCGTGGGGCAACTAAAGACGAGATAAAAAAAGCTTACCGAAAGCTGGCGATGCAACATCACCCGGATAAAAATCCAGGCAATGCGGAATCAGAAGCAAAATTTAAAGAAGCCTCTCACGCAGCTGACATTCTAATGGATGATCAAAAGCGCCAGATGTACGACCGCGTAGGTCACGCTGCTGAACAAGGTGGCGGCGGCGGTGGGTTTGGTGGTGGATTCCAAGGCGGCGGAGATTTCGGTGACCTAGGTGATATCTTCGGAGATATTTTTGGGGACATACTCGGTGGTCAAAGAGGACGTGGCGGGGCCAGAGGTGGCCGAGGTAGATCTCGTGCGACTGCTGGTGGTGATCTTCAAACAGAAATGTTTGTTACATTTGAAGAAGCTGCTTTTGGAGTTGAAAAAGAATTACAAATTAATCGTTCTTGCCAGTGTGAAACATGTAGTGGAACCGGTGCCAAGAAAGGATCCGGACCTACGACATGTGAAACATGTAAAGGCCATGGTGAGATTAGACGGCAGCAGGGATTTTTTACAATCGCTCAGCCTTGTCCAAGATGTCACGGTTCAGGTCAGATGATAAAAGATCCATGTGAAACTTGTAGTGGGCGTGGACGGAGCAAAAAGAGAGAAAAGTTATCTGTTAAAGTACCAGCGGGTATTGATGAAGGTCAAAGACTTAAACTTTCAGGCCAAGGGGATGCCGGTACAAATGGTGGTCCTTCTGGAGATTTATATGTCCTCATTCATATTCAGGAACATGAGTTCTTTAAACGCGATGAATACGATGTTCTTTGCGAAGTTCCGATAAGTTTCTCCCAGGCCGCCCTTGGCTGCGAGATTGAAGTCCCTACTTTAGGCGGCAGAGTTTCGATGAAGATACCGGATGGAACTCAGGCAGGCCAAAAAATGAAACTTCGAAACAAAGGTGTGACTAAACTTGGTGGGTATGGATTTGGTGATCAAATCATAACTATCCACGTCGAAACTCCCACTAAGCTCAGTAAGGAGCAAAGAGAGATCTTTCAGCGCCTCTCAGAAATGGAGCAAAACAGTTCCAATCCCATGACTAAGGGTTTCTTTAATCGAGTCAAAGAGCTTTTTCAATAATTTCTCATTCTAAGGGCCCTTTTCAGGGCCCTTTTTTTCTGACTTTTATCCCGATGGAAGTTAAAATGTTCAGGTACATAAGACAAAGGGATTTTCATGCGTTTTGCTCTCGCATTTTTACTTATTCTATTAGCTGCCTGCTCACAGGTGACAACTCGAAAAACAGTAGATGAAAGTCAAATCTCAGAAGTTACAAAGACCAAGCTGGCCGAGGCTCGCGAGTTGATTAAGGCCGAAAAACTCAAGCCGGCGATCGCAAAATTATCTGAACTACCCGACACAAATCTGACTGCTATTGAGAAGGCCCTTAAATATAATTTGAAAGGTGTCATTCTCTTCAATATGAATGAAGTAGATAAATCTATTTTGAATTTTGAAGTTGCTGAAAAATATTCACCAAAGGATACTCAGCTTTATTCACAAATTCACTTAAATATGGCGAGTGGTCATTACAAATTAAATCAATTTTCTGAACTAAAAAACCACCTTGCGAAAATCGATCCCAAAATGCTCAACGACTTTGAACAAAAAAAGTATTCTCAGTTGGAATTTGCTTATGGCAAAAAATTTGAAAATCCTGCCATGATGGTAAGGTCATCTTTGACCTTATTGGAGCATAGCAAGACATTTAGCGAGATTCAAAATTCCAATTTGTATGAGCCGATGAAAGAGTCTTTTGCAAAGCTAAGCCATGGAGAAAAAATTAAACTTTTAGAAGAGTTTAATCACTCTAATAACCTGGCCGTGGCTCAATTGGCCCAATTGGAAGCTGAACAGAGATATGTTGAAGGGGATAAGAGTGGCGCTCAGGACGTTGTTGGGTGGCTTAAATCTGAATTTCCTAAGAATGAAGAAGTCTCAAAGTTCATTAGTGAATTTGAACTCAGAATGGAGAATTCCGGCAAAATTAGTTTAAATGATATTGGACTGGTTTTGCCTCTGACTGGTGAGAAGGCCAGTTATGGGCAAAAAGCCGTCAGTGGAGTAGATGTTGGTTTAAAAGTATTGGGTCTTAATGATGCTGTTAAAATTCATACAAAAGATTCATTAGATTCACCTGCTCAGGGTGCACAGGCGGTTCTAGATTTAATTCGCGAAGAAAAAGTCTCATTTATTATTGGGGGTCTTTTTCCCGAGTCGGCTAAAGCTGAATATCTTGAAGCCAGAAAATATGGAGTTCTTTATATTTCACTTTCTCAGATTAACCTTCCTAAAGAGGAAAAAAATCATCACCTGATTGAAGTTCAGGGCTCTATCGAGTCTCAAATTGAAACACTCCTGTCCGATGAAATGATCAATAAATTTGGATCTCGCTTGGGGATTATCTACCCTGAAAATGAGGGAGGTAAGGCATACGCCGACGAAATCTGGAGAAAAGCGGGCCAAAAAAATATTCAGATCACAAGCCTTGCGACCTTCCCTAAAAATACCCACGATTACCGGGATCCTTCACAACTTTTCTTGGGACTTAAGCATCAGCGTGAGCGATCTGAGGAACTGAACATTCTTGAAGATGTTTATGCTCTGGAGAAGACATCTATCCGCCGTGTCCAGACGCTTCCTCCTGTCATTGATTTTGATTGGGTTTTTCTTGCAACTTATCCTCACGAAGCAATCGGACTGATTCCAACCTTGGGTTATTACGATGCCAATAGAATTAAATTTGTCGGTGGTCCAAGTTGGATTTCAAAATCCTTAGTTAAAGAGCAGAAAAATTTGGGAACACTCTACTTCATTGGCGAGGACCCAAAGGATCTGAATAAAGAAATGCTTGGAAAATTCCAAGAAATCTATGGCAAGCCGGCCGGATTGATCGAAATTCTGGCTTTGGATGCTATGAAGCTTGGTTCAGATGCCTTAGCTTCAAGTGGTGAAGTTACATCCCGCGATGATTTTGATTCTAGAGTTAAGTCAAAGCCACTTAGAGGTTTGACCACGACCTGGTCATTCAAGGACGGGGTTTGGCTTAAGGATATGAACCCTATGACGATTACTCATGGAGAAATTGTTAAGCTCTTTGGATCAGACTCAATGTAGCTAGTTTGGGTAACGAAGAAAGTAGAGTTGTTCGAAATTTCTTCCATAGTCCTCAAGGTCAAGACCATAGCCAACAATGAATTGATCATCAATTTTTTTCCCGGTGATATCGGGCTGAATATTCACTGTTCGCTTATAAGGTTTATCAAATAAAGTGACAACTTCCAGTGAACGGGGCGAACTGAGCTGAATTCGTTTTTTTAGAAAGCTAAGTGCCCTTCCAGTGTCGACAATTTCTTCAACAATGACGACATTTCGGTCCATGAGGTTGGTAGTGTAGTCTTTGCTGATGCAAATGGTTCCATGATTTTCTTTGCCACGCCCAACGGCCTGTAGTTTGACAAAATCAACATAGACTTTAACTCCCTTAATCTCCCTTACAAGATCAGCGAGAAAAACCATACTGCCTTTAAGAACCCCAATTAAGACCAGGTCGATGTATTTTACAAATTGGCTCGATACGAAAGTAGAAGGGAACTTATTTTTCTCATCACTCATACTGGTCCTTTGGATGCATCATTCTAACTTGGAACTTCGCTTCCGTGAAGCAAAGCATTCCTGACTATATCGGTCAGGAATGCTTAACCGGCAAGCTCTGAACATTATGTAATTAGTAGCCGAAAGTGAGCCAAAGCAGTATTCTTATTAGGATGTGATAGGTAAATTTTGTGGTTCCCCTTGTTCGGGGATTTACCTCTTATTTTGAAAACAAAAATTGATAATGAGTTTGAAAGGATATTTTTATGTTTAAGAAAATGCTCGATTGGTTCTCAAATGATCTCGCTATCGATTTGGGAACGGCCAACACTCTTGTTTACGCTAAAGACAGAGGGATCATCGTGAACGAACCTTCAGTGGTTGCTGTTCACCAGGGTTTCAGAGGGGAACAAAAAGTTCTTGCTGTAGGTAAAGAAGCTAAAGAAATGTTGGGAAGAACTCCTGGTTCAATTAAAGCTATTCGTCCTATGAAGGATGGAGTTATTGCTGACTTTGAAGTCACTCAGGCAATGCTCAAATATTTTATCCAGAAGTCTTTGAGTGGTTCAAAACTTATCAAGCCTCGAATTATTATTTGTATTCCTTTCGGTATTACTCAGGTTGAAAAGCGTGCAGTAAAAGAATCAGCTGAGCAAGCTGGCGCCCGTGAAGTTTATTTAATTGAAGAACCAATGGCTGCTGCAATCGGTGCCGGTCTTCCAATTACTGATCCATCGGGAAATATGATTGTTGATATTGGCGGTGGTACCACAGAAGTTGCCGTAATTTCACTCGGCGGTATCGTCTATTCAAAATCAGTACGAGTTGCTGGTGATAAATTTGATGAAGCGATTATTACGTACATTAAGAAAAAATACTCGCTTCTGATCGGAGAAAGAACGGCCGAAATGATCAAAATATCTATCGGTAACGCTTATCCGTTTGATGATGAAGTTAAAACTTACGAAGTTAAAGGCCGCGATCTTATTGCTGGCGCACCTAAGACGATTGAAGTGACTTCTGATGAAATTCGCGAAGCTCTAGCAGATCCTATATCTGAAGTTGTTGAAGCTATCAAAATTTCCCTTGAAAAAACACCTCCTGAACTAGCTGCAGATATCGTCGATAACGGTATTATCCTGGCCGGTGGTGGATCACTCCTTGCAAACCTTGATATCCTGATCAAAGAGAAAACAGGTCTTCCTGTTTCCTTGGCAGAAGATCCACTTACATGTGTAGTAAGAGGTTGTGGAATGGCATTAGAATCACTTACGCTTCTTCGTCAGGTGACGACACTAAGCTAATATGTCTGAAACCTATTTCAGTAAATTAGACCCTAAGGAAAAAATTAGCCGACTATTGCAGCTGGCTAATTCCAGGGGCCTGATTACTATGTGGGTTAAAGGACAAAAGCAAAAATACATCTTTAAAATTTTAGAATTTGATAAAGAACGCCTGGAAATTATTCTTGATACGAAAGAGAATCCATTTCCCAAAGGCACACCTGTTTTGTTTTCATTCGAATTAAGAGGTATGTTTTTTTTCTCTCAGGCTACCGCCAACAAAAGTTTAGTTGATTATCTGATCCTTGAATCGAAGGGTGAATTGTATAAGTCTGAGAAGAGAGGCAGCTACAGGCTCCTGACTTATCCGATTTATGAAGTATACTCTGAATTTGATCTCGGCGAGGCTTATGAAGGCGGAAAAGTTATCGATTTAAGAACCCGAACAAATCAAACAGCTCTTTTTAAAAACTTTCTTAAACTGATTGAAGCAAAAGATGAAAGTGATAGCGAGAATCAGAACCAAACTGTGAAATACCGAGTTCAGGATCTTTCCACTACAGGGTTAAGTCTTCACATTGGAGAACTTGAAGCCCAGTTTTTTTCAAAAGATGTTATCTATAAATCAGTTAAAATTCAATTCCCTGATCAAACCATCATCATCCCTGAGGTTAAGGTCGTTTACATAGTTGATTATATTGCCGGCGATAAGAATTTGAAGAAATATAAAGTGGGATTGCACTTTCCTGATATGCCAGCAGCAATAGACGATCAGCTAGGTGGAAAAATCAATCAACTACTAAGAGAGATTGACTTTAATAAAGACTTTGAGAATTTTACAAAGTGAAGATTTTTTTCTTTTTGCTTCCGTTTTTATTTTCCTGTTCATCAGTTGGATTACAGGGCTCTCCCAAAGAAACAAAACAACACTATTCCTACATTGATGGCTCGGGAAAGTTTGTTTTAAGTCGGGAGCATAAACTCCTCAAAAATAAATTAATCAGTCGCACCCAAATAGCTTCCAATCAAGGTAGTTCGCTTAAGATATTAGAAAAAAGTATTACTGTTTCTCAAATGGGTACTATAAAAGAGAAAAATTCAAGAATTCTCATCCTGCGGCCACTGGCTTCCGAGTTTACGGTTTGGCTTGAGGGGAAGAGATATGATTCAAAAATGCGTCTGGATATAAAGAAAAGATCGATGTCCATAGAACTCAATAGCCCTGAACCAAAGTGGCAGGGCGTTTCTAGCGTTCCCGTGCCTCAGGGGAAGCAGTTTTGCTTTTTTTCCCAAATACCAGACTGCCTTTATCACAATATGCTGATGAGTAAAGCTATGGCTCGCAAGGATGAAAGTTTCCCTTTCTATGTCATCTGGGAGGGGTACCCCTTTATCCAGGATCAATTTACGGGCGTAGGCTCAAAGTTGTTTGAGCCGGCCAACGTAAGATTTAATGGTGAACAAAAAAATACGATGCGATTTTTAGTTGAAGTTGGTGGGCAAAGTATTCTGTATCATTTCTCAAAGTCATTTGATTTGGTTAGAATGTTCTGGGTTGCTCAAGGAGTTACTGTTGTCCCACCAAGTGAGGCAGTAGCAGAAGTTGAAGAATAATGGGGTTTATAAGTGGATAATTTTGGCCAACTGTTGATAACTGGAATTAAGGGAACTTCTCTTCTGCCCGAAGAGATCGAGTTTATTAAAAACGAAAAAATAGGTGGTATCATCTTTTTTTCCCATAACTTTCAAGATCCAGCACAATTGGCTGAGCTCGTGAATTCAATTCAAAAGCTGCGTGATGATTATCCTCTTTTCATTTCTGTTGATCAGGAAGGCGGAAGAGTGATGAGATTAAAAACTCATTTTACACAGTTTCCAGCGATGCTCGATATTGCCTCTCTAGATTCACCTAAGCTCGTTTTTGACGTCCACCAAATTCTTGCCAAGGAACTTGCTGCCTGTGGGATAAATTTAGTTTTTTCACCTTGCTGTGACATTCTTACAAATCCAGAAAATAAAGTGATTGGTGATAGAGCTTTTGGTACTGATGCGGAAACGGTTGAGAAATTTATTAGTGCTGCAATCAGAGGAATCCAAACAAGTGGACTCCTTTCCTGTGCTAAACATTTTCCTGGCCACGGCAGTAGTTTCAAGGACTCACACTTTTATCTTCCGCTGGTGAAAACTTCGATTGAAGAATTAAAATCCAAGGAAGTGATTCCCTTTATCAAGGCTTCAAAGTCGAGAGTGGAATTCATCATGATGGCGCACTTATTAGTCGACTCAATAGATAACAAGTTGCCAACAAGCCTAAGTCCGAAAGCCTATGAATTTCTCAGACAGGAAACAAAATTTAGTAAAATTGTGATTACTGATGATATGGAGATGAAGGCGATTTCTGACAAGTATACCATTGAAGAAGCTGCCCTGATGGCGCTTTCGGCGGGAACAGACATGCTTCTGTACCGGTTTATGGATGATGCCAAAAAAGCTCTCGAGGCGATCCGGGAAGCGGTTAAAAAGAAAACGGTTAAGCGTGAAACGGTGCTGGAAAAATTGCAAAGAGTCGAAAAGTGTAAAAAAGAAAATTTCGAAAAAGCTTATGGATCACTTCAAAAAGGCTCTTCCAACTAAGCCTTCGTAGCGGACATTTTTTCCCTTTTCCTGAAATTTTCAACGCTTAGCTCTTTTTTGTTAATCTTAAAGTAGGTAACTATTTTGAGGTTAATGAATGACATGATGTCTTACATTTACGGGTTCTTCTTATTTCTTGGTTTGTTCTTACCAGTTGCGACATCGTGGGCGCAATCGGCATGTCCTGCAGAATTTTCTCAGATCAATACAAGATGTATTGTGAACTCCACCAAAGTTACTTACAGCGAAAAGAAAATTGCTCTTAACTCTGAACTCAAAGACGATATCTTCTTCTACAAAACTCCGGGTGGAGAAGTTGGTAAATTAAAAGTCATTTCTACTGTTGCCAATAAAGACAAGTGCACACTTTATCTCGATGCCGTTACCTACGGTGGGGACAAAACCTTTAGTCCCAATTCATCTATCTCGATTGATAAATATAATAATTGGCAGCGAGAAAGAATTTTCTTAGATAAAGAGGGGACTTCAGCTCTTGAGCTTATTTGGAATCAAAAACAGTGTGTCGTAGCTTTAAGTAAAGGTGCGTTGATTGGTAAGTATCATGATCAAAATTCAGAAGAAACAGAAGTATGGAAAGAAAATTATGATCTTCTGAAATGGGCACCTGCTATTCTCATTTTCATCGCCATCTTCATTATTGTCCGTGTTTTCATGGAGGAGCAGGATAAATTCAAAACTCAGGAAGCATTAGAAGATGCAGAAAATACTTCTAAAGTTAAACAGCAACCCATATTCATAAAACTGACCCGCCCGTTTTATAAACGTTATTTTCTGCCTATGACACAAGGGAAAAATAAGCAAAAGTACCGGGCGAAATATCGACAAAAACTTGCCAACGCCGGTCTCATGAAAGAAATGAGTCCAGAAGAGTTTATGGCCTTGAAGTTTTTTATGATTCTTGGGGGACCATTTGCATTTCTGACAGTTCGTTTTGTCATGGAGGAAAACTGGTCACTGGCGATTACTCCAGTCATGGGACTCATTGGTTATGTCTACCCTGATATCTGGTTAAGTGGATTGATTGCCAAAAGAACGGATGAAATCTTAAGGGCCATGCCTTTTATTATTGATATGCTTGCCCTGTCTGTTGAAGCTGGTTTGGATTTCATGGCCGCCATTCAACGAGTTATTGAGAAAGCTCCTGCCAGTCCATTGAATGAAGAGTTTGAAACTCTAGTCAGGGAAACAAAAATCGGCTCCTCCCGAGCGGAGGGGTTGAGGCAAATGGGTTGGCGAATTAATATCATTGAAATTAACTCTTTTTGTGCCACCTTGATTGCAGCAGATTCAGTGGGTGCATCAATTGGGCCATTACTTAAGCAGCTCTCTAGTGAACTCAGAGTCAAGCGTTCATCCCGAGCTGAGCAGGCCGGTGCTACGGCCGCTACAAAAATTCTGATTCCAATGATTTTCTTTATTTTACCAGCAGTATTGGTAGCGATCTTTGCACCAATGGTGCTCAAAATGATGTCGGGGCAAATGTGAAAGTACAAATTAAATATGGCGAAAAAATACTGGCCAAGGATGTACTGATTGCAGAAGCGATGATCGACCGCTTGATTGGTTTGATGTTCCGTAAGCAATTAACTGGTTCTGACGGATTACTCATTGACCCGTGTCGCTCCATTCATACTTTTTTCATGAGGTACAGTCTGGATATAGTCTTCATCAATAAAAAAAATAAAGTGATTAAAATTATTCGTGATATCAAGCCTTGGCGAATGACATGGATTTATTTTCGTGCCAATAAAACATTAGAACTACCGGCCGGGAAGTTGCCTTCTGATTTAAAGGAGGGAGATATTCTGGAGGTGAAAAATGTTTAAATTAGTCGCCGTTGGCGGAAAACTTCGTGGTAAAGAGTTTGTATTAAACGATGGTGAAAATACCGTTGGTAGAGCTGCTGATTGTGATCACCAGGTCGCCGTCGAGGGAATTTCCAAAAAACATCTAAGAATAACCGTGAATGGTGAAACTGCTTACGCTGAAGATCTCGGAAGCTCGAACGGAACACTTGTAAACGGTAAAATTATCAAAAAAGTAACCCTGAAAGATGGGGATAAAATTGCTCTTCCAAACGTAATCCTTCAGATTGTCTACGTGCTCGAGAAGAAGGTCATTGTTAAAAAGAAAGTCGCGAAATCCGGCGCAGACGAAGATGATGATGATTCGTATGATGAATTAAAACAAGTCGAGCCAATGCCTGAAAACTTACTTGGAAAGCCTATTTGGCTCTTCAAATACAAGCTCATGCCAGTAGTCTATGGATTTAATGAGCGTTATGAATGGTCGGCACTCGTTGGTATCTTATTGTTCATCTTTATTGCCATAAACAT
>JAIFLR010000056.1 GCA_020048985.1 Halobacteriovorax sp.
ACAGCGTTTTGCTGAATCAAGCGACGGCCGTCCCCTTTAGATTTGATCAGTTCAAGTTCCAAAAAGAGGTCGAGCAAATTAATGACTCCCGCTGGCTTGGAAATCGTCTGTATATCGTCTGGGATTTGTTTTTTAGTGAACCGCGCCTCAAATTTCTCGCGCTCTTCTTTGCCTGCAGCTTCAGTGTGATAATAACCGGTAATTTCCGCAGCAAGATTCTTTTTGGCCTCCATCGGATGAATGGTGCCTGCAGTAATTCCTGCCACGTAAGCCTCAACTTCTGCTGACGGTCTTCTTGAAAGTAGCAGATAATATTTCTTCATGAGTTCATCTGATATCGACATGAGCTTTCCAAACATATTGGTCGGTGTTTCAGTCAAAGAGATATAGTTATCCATCGACTTAGACATCTTATTCACGCCATCAGTGCCTTCAATCAACGGCATTGTCAGAATACACTGTGCTTCTAGTTCATACGAATATTGAAGATGGCGACCCATCATAAGGTTGAAGGTCTGATCTGTTCCACCCAATTCAAGATCTGCTTTCAAATGAACCGAATCATATCCTTGAAGAATGGGATAAACGAATTCATGCAGATAAATCGCCTCTGCATTCGTGTAGCGTTTAGAAAAATCATCTCGTTGTAAGATCGCCCCAACAGTGGCGCGGGACATGAGCTTAATCAGATCGAGTCCTGAAAATTTACCTAACCAGTCGCGGTTAAAAACCACTTTGGTCTTACTCATATCCAAAACTTTACCCACCTGTTCCTGGTAAGTTTTGGCATTTTCTGCAACATCTTGCTCAGTCAAAATGGGACGAGTCTTATTTTTTCCGGTTGGGTCTCCGATCTGGGCGGTATAATCTCCGATCAGAAAATAAATTTCATGACCAAAGTCTTGAAGCAGTCTGAGTTTTTGCAAAACAACGGTGTGACCAAGATGAATATCTGGGCGAGAAGGATCAGCGCCAAACTTAATGATGAGGGGTTTTTGCTTATCAAAAGACTTCTTTAACTTTTTTAGGAGTTCATCTTCTGGGAGTATTTCAAAAGCTCCACGCTTAAGCTCTTTGAGTTGGTCTTCCGGGCTTACAGTAATTCGCGTCATGATGGTCTCCTTAAACACTTAGAGTTTAATCGACCCAGCGAATTTAGTAAAAATTTATCTCAATATTTTTCTTATACCGTTCATGAAAAGAACAGCATTGGCGCGGCCGTGACCATCAGAGAAGAAGTTTAGCTCTTCCAGGTAGGTGTCCTTAAACTCTTTTAGCTCCAGATCAAACAGGATTTTCTGATCGAAAGGGGCGATATCTTTATAAATCCTCTCAATTACCTTATTTCGGAAGCGGACGGTGTTCACATTGGTGGTGAGACCATATTGAGGCAGCCCCTTCAAGAGAAGCTGGTCATCAGTGTTCACGGCCAGAACTTTGAGCTGAAGATGGGGAATGCTGTCCTGGTTGATAATCTTTAAACCGATGGACAAACGAATTGGGAACCGCAGTTCTGATCTACCGACCATGATTCTGTCACGGCCATTGAGTTTATAAATGATGTCGAGGTAGAGGTTAAACCCCTCACCTTTTTCTTCCGCCAGAATAAACGCCTTTTCAGACCCCAGCGAGAATTCTTTGCTTCCCAGTTCTAAAATCCCGGCCTGGGCCGCAGCTGTGATCATTTGGTTGATGTAATGCTCGCTTATACTGACAGCAACGTTGGCACTTTTTTGATTAAACATCTGATCAATTTCCTGCATGGATTGATCGAAGGTTCCGATTTCAATTTTCCGTCTTTCTTTCGTAGGGAGTTGATTCGTTCTGCATAAATCAATCTGAAGATCATTTTCGTTAGCGCAGAAATGACCACCAATTTTTGCTTCTAAAATCCTGGTACTTGGATCTGCGGCCATGGATTTAAGATCAAAGACAGTATTGATTTCACCTTTGGTTGAAAACGAGCGAGGCAGAAAAATTTCCTGAGGAGAATCTTTGATAATATTTAAAAGTCTATCCTCTCTGGTTCGAAGCATATCCAGAATCGCCATTTTCATGTCTTCTTTTCTGGAGATAAGGAATTTTTTTATTTTCTCTTTATCAAATTTAATTTCTCTATTCCCAACACGAATCGAAACCTGCGGGATGGATATGTCTTTAAATTTAAAATCAATAAGATCCGGACTTTCTACGACTTTGGCGAAAACTCGAGAGAGATCAATCGTATGAAGGGAGAGCAGCAAAGAATCTGGCAATAATGCCGTCTGCCAGCCCATAGGAAGTTCAACCATTAAATCTGGACTCACTATAAAGTCCGGTTCGATGAGAGCTATTTCAAACCTGATCGGCTCTCCAGTCTGTGTCCGGTTCAGCTCTACCTGGAAAGCGATATTGGTTGATGAAAGTTTTAATCCTTTCACCGAATTCAGGGTCACGTACTCAACTCGACTTTGCTCCGAAACTCCAGGCTTAACTTCTGAATTAAAATGCTGAATCGAGTACGAAAATTTCTCAATTTTCAGCTTATAGTTTGAATCAAAGATGCTTAAGTTAAGAATCTTCTGCCAATCTTTTATCCACTCTTGAGTATCATCCGGTAACTCATCTAAAACTTTATTTAAATCAACAACCAGTGGTTTTTCAAAAGTTTTATTATAAGGATCACCCAAATTATTATTCAGTAGGAAGGTGCGAACGCGTTTAATAAATGAAGCTGAAGACTGCTGATCCAGACGAGATTTTATAACGATGTCCTGGGGACTATTTCCCCAAACATACCCACTCAGCAGGACCGATAAAATTAAGATAGTGCTTTTCATGAAGGCCGGTTATAGCACTCTAATTTTGGGGCGTGGATACCTAATAGTAAAATATACATTCAAAAAGATCTAAGACTTATACTCTCCAGCCGAGCTCTTTGAGCCAGGCATCCAATTCTGCCAGCCTTCTAGCCGGGTCTTTAGGCGGAGGAAGATGAGTGACCCTAGGTAGAATTTCTGCCATAGGGGGAAGACCGACGCCTTTTCTCCTTTCATCCAAAAACTTTTCATCCTCGATGGGAGTGGGTTTTAGCTCTCCACCTGCCCAGTCAAAATGAGTCCCAAAGATTTGTTCTCTCCCCTCGAGATAACAAATCTTGTCCTCAGTATAGGCCAGAAGATCCCGGGGATAATCGTCTTGAGCAGCCGCCATCCGCATCTGATCCAGGCAGGTTCGCATAAAGTCTGGTAGAGAAACTGCATGCAAAATGATAAGCCAGGAAAGTCTGACCCCTTCCTCTCCCGCATTCGACAGGACGGGAAATCCCCTTTGCTCTAGCATGGCCTTAAATTTGATGGCATTTTCTGTCTGAACTTTTTTTAGTTCTGGGTGATAAGCATCTTCTAGGATGCCCCTTTTCTCAAGGGCGTCTCGTATGTATTGCTCTCGTTGAATAAGCAGTTTTAGGCCCGTTGCCCACTCTTCATCATAGGTCATCGGGGTTAGAAGTAGCTAATGGTGTTTTTGTCTTCCTCGTCAGTACCGTAATAATGTACGAAGTTCGGCTTATACTTTAAAACAAAATTTGTTTGGCCGCTTTTGAATAATTCCACTGAATGACCGTAACATAAAAGAATAACCGTATTTTTATCCTTGTTACCAAAGAGCTGATTCGGACTAGTCTCAAGATTGATTTTGCCTTGGTACTTACAGATAAAGCAGCGTTTGTCTTTCATGTTAGAATTATCGTTAATTATGAAGAAAATCTTTATTAAAACGTTAATTATTCCAAAATCTTAAGATGTGTGACCTAACTTGCTAGGATTAAACTAAAAATATGTATACTAAACACATGAAAGTCATCTTCTTTGATGGATATTGCGGCCTCTGTAATGGATTCGTTGATTTCATGATGAGAGTCGACAAAAAATCTCTTTTTAAATTTTCTCCTCTGCAGAGTGACTTTGCTAAGGCCCATCTGAGTCTAGAAGACGTAGCAGATTTAAAATCTTTGGTGGTCATGATCAATGGTAGCACTTACCGAAGGGCACCCGGAGTGATTAAGGCCCTGACCGAATTGGGGGGGGTCTGGAAAGCGTTGGGGCTGCTGAGAATATTCCCTGATTGGTTTCTTAATTTCTGGTACGACCTAGTCGCAGAAAACAGATATAAGATTTTTGGAAAAAGCGACACCTGCCGACTTCCCACCCCCGAAGAAAAAACGAGATTCTTATCTTAAGAGACCGACAGCTTTATAAACATGATCAAGTGTTTCACGTGATCTAACCCGAGCACGATCGGATCCACTCTTCATCAACTGTTCCAAATAATCTTTATTTTTCATGAGATCATTGTATTTTTCATGAACCGGCTTCAACGTTTGAACAACGACTTCGGCCAGATCGACCTTTAGGTGACCGTACATTTTTCCTTCGTATTCTTTTTCAAGTTGATCAGTCGTCTTGCCAGTTAAAACTGAATAGATGGTCATGAGATTTGAAAGACCAGGTTTGTTTTCTGTATCGTATTTGATTTCAGTGCCTGAATCTGTAGCGGCACCTTTGATTTTCTTTTCAATTTTTTTGGCGTCATCAATGATTGAAACGAAATTTTTCTCGTTCTCGTCAGACTTCGACATTTTCTTTTCCGGTTCTTGAAGCGACATGATTCTCGCCCCAGATTTTCCGATATAAGCTTCAGGCATTGTGAAGATGCCTGGACCGTAGCGGTTCTCAAAAAAGCCAACGATATCTCTGCAAAGCTCAAGGTGCTGCCTTTGATCTTCACCAACCGGAACTAGGTCTGCTTTATACAGCAAGATATCTGCCGCCATTAAGATAGGGTAAGTATAGAGACCCGCATTGATATTTTTCACATGCTTTTCAGACTTCTCTTTGAACTGAGTCATGCGGTTAAGGTAACCCATTGGTGTGAGGCAGGTCAGAACCCAAGAGAGTTCAGTATGTTCTGGGACCTGAGATTGAACAAAAATAATATTTTTCTGTGGGTCTAACCCCAGAGCAAGGTACTGGGCAAAGAAGCTGTAAGTGCGCTCTCTTAAAACCTTAGGATCTTGAAAAACCGTGAGGGCATGCAAGTCGGCAAGAAAATATAAACAGTCATACTGCTCTTGCAGCTGTTTCCAGTTATGGATCGCACCAATGTAATTGCCGAGGGTCAAATCACCAGTTACAGTACTGCCGCTTAAAATGGTTTTTTTCATGAGGCTATTATACTGACTTAGTCCTCAAAAAACAAGGAGCTCGCTTAGAGCGTGAAGGGAACTACCATTCCTACGATTACAGCAAAATCTTTTGCCGGGTCTTTGGAAACTTCTCCGCTTTCAACGCTATATTCATAGCGATTGGTCCAATTGATGGCGAGCTCCAGTACAACTTCACTCTCCAAAGTCTTGCGATGACTTAGAAACAAATCAAAATAATTCGGATTTCCGGCCCCACTTGTAGTCTCAGCAATTTCTGAGCAGTCTGAATTTAAGCATCTGGTTTTTACTCCACCTTTAGGTGAACCAAAAGAATTATATCCAATAAAAAATGATGCCCCTAAAGTTTTAGTGTAGACCCACTCATGTCCCAGCCTAATATATTGATACGAACTTTGATAACCAAAGTAATCATCCATATAAGAGAGTTCTAAAATAAAACGCCTATAGTTAATAAAGAGATTAAATTCATCTGAATTGAAAACATCCGCACCAGGAAAAGTGAATTGATTATATGAAAGCTGTATCTCCCAGTTTTTTGCAAACCAGCGTTTCCCTAAAGAGATGTCCACCTCTTGGGTCACTTGCGCATCACTCCCCATTGCCTCGTCACTAAATTCAGCATTAGAGACAAATGTGCCCAAGAAAAAGCCATGGCTTTCTTGAGCATCAAGGATTGCCTGTATCGCAGGTTTGTTTTCACTAAAAGTAGTTCCGCGCCAGATATAGTTTGAATAAGCACTGAATTCTCCTTCAACGATCGCCATAAGCGGAGTGGAAAGTAAGAAAACCCATAAGTAAAATAGATATTTAGTCATGCTCTTATTATTAACAATTTTCTTGCGAGTGTCTTTATGTAAAGACCATAAATACAAAGGAAACCTAAAAGAGTTGGGCCAGCCGCAACGCTACTTTACGAATTTTTAAATCTGCGAAACCCTACCCTCACTGAGCCCAAATCAAGGACGTTTACATGAAATGGATGCCACTTATTTTTCTTGTCACAATCTTGGGTTGCTCATCAAGTCCCACCCGATATGAAGAGAGCTCTTCGGGGAAAAATGGTTATTCCGACAAGGCCATCGATAGTAATCTTAAACTGGCCACCTTCCTTGGAAACTCAACCACCAAAAAAGAGAACGCCGAATTATATGCCAAATTCCGTGCTATCGAGATTTGCTCAGAGACTAATACTTACGCCCACATTTTATTAGTTAAGGATAAGACCTTTCAAAAAGAGATATCCCAAACAACAACGAACTACCCCTCGTACAGTTACTACGGTGCCTCGCCTTACTACGGACGTTACGGCACTGGTGTCGGCTACGGCGCAGTCTCAACCAATACGTGGAATGAATCCTACACCTATCCCTTGTTTGAAGTTTATTTTGAATGTGTGCCAAAACCAATGGATGCGCGCATGTCCTTCAATGTTCTTTCCCAATCTCAGATGAAAGATTTTATAAAAGACCTAAAAGGAGCCGTGCAAATTGAGGCGATATTGCCCGACTCTCCCAACAAAAACCAATTTAAAGTTGCAGATATCATCACGCATGTTAATGGGAAACGGGTTGATAGTATTTTGGAACTTTATCAAACGAGTCGAAGTGCTGTAGGAAAAAAAATCGTTGTGAATTTTATCCGAGAAGGAAATAAAAAGACAGCTGAGGTTAAACAACTTGATGTGACCGATCTGGTTGATCACTCCCAAAAAGAAATTGTTAAAGCCGCATGCAAAATCGATGAACTAAAGAGTAGACCAATTTGTAAGTGATGAGTGGTCCTCCCCAGGATTTCTTCACGCGTTAAATAGAAAACCCACTCGCGATAACCCGCAAGGATTTTTCAGGTGAAGCAATCAGAACGAATTAGATCATAAGTGAAGGTTCCTAAGGGTGTTTCAATTTTTTTTCGTTTTATAGTTACTGAACTAACAGCCTCTACTGACAGGGGTTGTATCTAGATGGGCCGATTTGAGCTTTTACTGATCAAAGGTAGCTAGTTTGAATACTAGACCTAATTTTTACGACATCCATTTTTAAGTACTTGGGAGAACATAACTAAGGCACCTTCTCCTTACCATCAAATAGAAAATCCATTAGATAGTCACTTGGCGAGCAGCGCTTGGAGCTCGTAGCGGTACCTATGAACCCCTGTTCGTTGGGAACACACCCACGCACCTTTCGTGGGTGATCCATCGGTTGCCTGCGAGGATCATTAAATCTTACGTGAGGATTTAAAACCAAAGCGTTCTTAGAAAATCCCTGAACATTAGCTTCAACAGAGTGGCAAGAAAGGCAAAATGGGGTTCCTGAAAAATCTGGACGAGGCCCATCCGCCACGAGTGGCTTTTCATGAATTCCCAACATCTTTCGACGAACACATCTCTCTTTTAATTCATCATCAAGATCCTCAGATGGATTTTGATGGACTCGGCTCGCGCAAAAAGTTCGGTCTTTTTGATCCGCAAGATCAGTTGGAGCTTTGTGGGATTCAAAAATAAGCTGCTCGCACACACGGGCGAACTTATCTGGACTCAAGGCATCTGATGAAAGTCTGGTGTTGCCATATGGGTCATAGAGATGACCGTAATCAAATCCTTTTTTCAGCAAGTCTCCTAAAGGAGTGTTCCGATCGACATTATAAACCTCTGTTAGTGAGCCATAGGCAAGATTACAAATGAATTCTTCAAAGTACTCTGTCCCTTGAATTTCATTTTTACCTAGAGAATAAATTCTGAATTCATCAACCCACCCCTTGAATGGTGAGCGCTGAGTTTGATATCCCGAAGAGTTATTTCCTGGCCCAGGGTCACCAACCACAAACCATGACCAGCCATTTAAATAATCCAACTTTAGCTGGAAGCCATGGCGATAAGAATCACTGGCCACTATCGGAAACTTTAGTATTCCGGGGCCATGGTTATACACCAGCGTTCCATTAATATAAAAACTTAACTCCCTATCATTTCCATTTGTACGAACTTTAACGCCAAAATGAAAAAACTTATTCGGGCCCATACCTAGCTTCGAAATATCTACGAATTTCGTTTGATGAGAACTCCCTCTCGAATTATGGGCATATATCTTCGTTTGATTCATACCAATCCAGGAATTGTCAGGAAAATAAAAAAGTGTTCGCACTTTATTTGGATCTTCTTCTCTTGAATCAAACCAGGCACTAATAAACCAATCATTTCTACCAGGATTTTTAAATCCCATGTCCATATAGTCGTTAACACCATCAAAGTAGACACCCTTACCAATCACACCACCAAGCGCCACAGGCTCCACACGTGCCCCTCCTAAAAGTCTCAAATTCAGGGGCGGCACATCCGCCGTAGGCTCAAAAAATCGGTGCATCGTTGAAGCATTTTGGATTACAGGCGAGGATTTATAGGAGAAATTGGCCTCCCCTCCATACCGCACATCGGCCAAAGGATTTTGTTCTACAAATCCGTCATCAGGAAAGATTAGGCCCTTACTATCAAGAGTTTTCATTGGAGAATTCATGTGCGCCACCACAAAAGCGTTCTTCATATGATACTCATCAAAGACGATCTCTGATTGCCGTTGATTGTTACTGGACAGAGTCCAGACAACATCAAATGGCATGACTGGTGAAAGTGAGTTGTAATAATTAAGTTGATTTTCTGCAGACAAACTCATCACCGAGGAGCGTGGACGAATAACAGTCTCTTCCCCTTCGTAAAGTGACATGCCATACGTAAACTGAACTGGCATCATCGTTCCAGCTACATTCATCCAAGCACTTTTCCCGCCAAAATCAGTGAAGTTTATAGCATTATCCAGGACAACGGCCTTACCTCTCGTCCATGAACCAATAACTGAAATCATTTTGCCTGCAGTGAGATCTGGATTTAAATTCTGAGCAGGAACATCAGGATAGCTTGATTCGAATTGCCAGTTGGCAAGATAGTTATCACGTGACCCTAAATAGGGACTGTAAATAAAATTTTTCCCCTTACGATCAATCCATCCGTAAGCTCCACCAAATTGCTCCCCTGGATTAATATTCCTTCCAGCAGAGTCTCGAAATGGTATCCATGAATTACCTTTTCGAAGAGAGCGCCCAATATCATAGTTATTATAAATCTGAGGATCCACAGGCATAAAGCTCATGGGTTTAAAATTGCTCCATCCATCAGCTTGGCACGGCCCAACTGTATTGTAAGAATAATAAATACCTAGTCCGGCCATGTTGATGACCATCAATAGACCATCATCAGTCGTCGATATTTCAAAAAAGAACTTTGACTGACATCCTGGAAGCCTGCGCGAATCACAGTGATCTCCAGTCCAGAATTCTCCGGCATCTTCTCTATTATTACCGTTATTATCTACAATATACTTAGAAGCTTTCTTCTGTGATAAGACAAAGTCACACCACTTAGGAGGTGTGGCACCATAACATTGATTTGTAACTTGGTTAAAATTTGGCCCGGAACCGGCCCAATCCTTATAGAGATTATAATTAGGGAGCGTGAAGCCTGCAAATCTCGGGTAAACCCATATATCAAAATTGGCCCTGTCCTTTCCATTGGGGACAAAGACAGTGATATCATTACTGCGCAATTCCCATCGCTCAAAATTGCCATACCCTTTATTAATATTTTGCTGTCCCCCAACCATGATAGTGACATCATAGCAGTCTCCTGAAATGTACGAATTCGTGGAGCTCAACCGAGCACGGCACAGTCTCGGATTCGCTTTATCACTTCCAGAGCCCTGAGCATCACACAAGTTATAATGATAGGACGTCGGCCTTCCCCAATTTCCATAAATTGAATGATCCAATCTTGTGTCACGTGGATTAAAGTAAGAAAGTGGATGCAGAGCGAACTGATTTCCCATTGGCGAATTGCCAGTAATTTTCTTATCAACATCAATCATGCCTGGACGAAAAATAGCAAGTTGCGGACCACTATTTCCCTCACTTAAAATTAAGCGAGCATCATTACTACTTCGAGCATGGGGCAGGATTTGATACTTACCTGAAGCTCCATTGCCAGCAGGAAAATAGGAAGTGCTCCCATCCTCTTCCTCTTTATACGAACTAAGTGCTGCTTGCTTATCATACTGCTCATTCGAATTGATTAGCGATCGCATAAGACTAGGCGCTGGCGGCAGATTCTGGTTGTAGCAATCTTTTACTTTTGAGTAATTTTCCGCACAAGGTTGCGTACCAGGATATATTTTCACCACGTCATCGTAAAAATCACTCCCCCCGGAAGCAATGGAGCGGCCCTCCTTAACGGTGGGTGAAAACCAAAACAAGAAAAAAAACACCACAAGGTGACTAAGCAGAATTAGTGACTTCATCAAATAGCTTTTCGGATTCGTGGAACAAAAATGAACAAAGAATAGGGCTCGATTCAAAAAGGAATAGGAATTGATCTAGGATAAGACTGACAAAAATAGTACCCATTATATTTTAAGATATTCTTAATAAGTCGTCTGATGACTTGAAAAATCTCCGCTAACTCTTTGTCGTTTCGAAATGATGATTCAAAATTGAATAATCCTTAAAATACTAATTGATCGCAATAAGTTTTAACCGATAATTAATTCCAAGAACAAACCCAAATTGATGGGTTAAATGGAGGAACGTATGAAGATCTTTTTAGTTAGTGCAATGTTCGTATTATCTGCTGGCGTTTATGCCCAAGTCAAAGCCAGTCCAAAGCTATCAGAAGCAATTAAGACCACAACTGTTAAGCCAACGGGTGGCGGGGAAAAAGTATCCAACCAGTGTGGTTCAGTATTCTGCGCAGCTACTTCTAAGTGTATTAACGGAGCATGTACCCCTGTTGATTCAAATGGTAGACCAAACTAATTGATCTATAGTGATAAAGCTGTTGTTTGCCCATCTTTTCAATAGTGGGCAAACAATATGCAAAAAAGCATGCGGAAAATTGTAGCCGGGATAAAACGTTGAAAGTACTAACCATTTTTTTCAACAATCTTTTTTATATAAACCGCAAGACCTTCATTTTATATAAATACCTGATTTTAATTCCTGCAGTTTACATTTGGATTAAAGATGTAAACCTTATTTTGAATTCGGATGGCCTTGTTAAAGACCTTTTAAATATTGAAACTCCTGGCTCTTATTCTTTTTTCCATTTTCTGTCTCCTTTAGGAATTCAGATATCATACTTATTGATCTTAATTTCAGCCCTTTATTTCATATGGGAAAGTAGTTATTGGGCCTACGCTGTTTTTGCTTTTATTCAAATCAATGCACTTACCTTCTGGGCAAACTATGGTTTTTTTGACTGCTCTGAAGATTATTATCGAGCATTTTTAACAATTGGTTTTTTGTGTCCATGGCATTATCTTAGAAAGAAGAAAAGTGAAAGTGACCAAGAGTATTTTTTTTCCATTGCTTACTTCTTATTGATTGTTCAAACAGGGGTTACTTATTTTTTTGCTGCACATTTTAAATACCTCCATTCATGGTCTGAAAACTGGGACGCAGTATATTTAGTTTTATTAAGATACAAGTTAAATGTATTTGCATCTTTCCTCACAAATTATCCGGTTTTTTGTAAAGTCTTATCAATTTTCTCATTACTCTTTGAATATCTTGTTCCATTTCTTCTCCTGATACCCTTACGCAATAAAAAAGTTCGCTTAATGATAATCATAACGATTATCGGATTCCACGCTGGAATTGCGCTAACTATCCCCTTCACTTTTTCTTTTCTTATAGTTTTCTCAATATTTCCTATCTTGTATTTTACTAATTCAAAATCAAGCTCATTTGAACAGTATCCAAGAATTACTTCAAATGATATAACACCAATTCTTGCTTCGGTAGTCTATGTATTTATAATTTTCACCACTAATTTTCAGTCAATCGGTTACCGAATCCTTCCGGTTTCTTTTTATCAATCTATTGAAAAATTAAGCTTAAATCAGTCATGGGGTATGTTTAGCCAAGCAAATAAGTACCAATTTTCTGTCGATGGTTATGTTGTTGATCGCAACGGGAACGAGAAAAACTTAAGCTCAATATACCTTGAAGCCGATACTCATTTAAGCCTAGAAGAAATGAGCTTTCTAGGTGTTCCTCACTCAATAATCAATACCCTTCGTTTCGTTAATGTTATAAATGCATTGCAAGCTCATGACTTGAAGAAGCATCTATTCTTGCAGAAGATTTCAAACGCAATGGCACGAAGTCTGTGTCGCGAAATTTCAGGGGAATATAATTTCCCAATAAAGGATGGCCTTATAATAAAATTGGTGAGTCGAAGTAATCTACTCGAAACAAATGAACTCCAATATGAAAGGGTCATTGAAAATCATGATTGCTTAACCGGCGATTCTCCGAATCATCGGGAATCTACATTATGAATCTGTGGTAATAGGCTGAATGAACCATAGCTTGTATCTATTATGGTTATTGCCTGCATTTTATTGAATTATTTTTTTGGGGGAATCGTGAATTAGTGTCCCCGCTTCTCTAGTAAAATTTAATCTTAACTACGATGATTAGAACAGAGGAAGTTGAGTCGGCCTGTCACAGTAAAGCCGGCGAGTATGTCCGCACAAGAAAATATCCTAACGACTGTGATCCATGTATTCGATCCCGATTACTTAATATCCACAAGCTTTGAAGTATCGCTAAGCCGATAAGCTAGTATTCAATAGGCCCTAAAAAACCATCAGGAAAAATGCAGTTACTACACCTGATTTCCCACGTTTATCTGAGCACCGTTGAAGTTTAGCCGGGTCTTCTCTATTTTCACGGTCTTCAGCCTTAATCTTGCACATTTGAAACTTTAATTACGAAACGGAGGTTAGCTCATTCATTTGAACAATAAAGAGGGAAAAGGCCCAGCGAAGAGAATAATTAGAAACTGACAAAAATAGTACTCACAATGTGTTAAGATATTCTTAAAAGGTTGTCTAATGACTTAAAAAATCTCAGCTAACCCTTTGTCGTTTCGAAATGATGATTCAAAATTGAATATTCCTAAAAATACTAATTGATCGCAATATGTTTTAACCGATAATAAATATCAAGAAGAAACCCAAATTGATGGGGTAATACGGGGGAACGTATGAAGAATTTTGTAGGCTTGATTACACTGCTTACTATCACTGGTTATGCAATGGCAGCGAAACCTCTACGCCAAGAACAAAAATTAATCGTGAATAAAGCAGTAGTCACAAAAACCTCTGAAGTTCAAAAGAAACAAACTAATGGAATGGGATTAACTGGTTCAGGACAAGGCTCAAATGAGATATCTGAAGCAATGTGCTTAGATCAGCGTGGAAAAATAAGGGGCGGTAATTGCATTTTCCCTAATGGTTCTTCCGAACCTATTGAATAATACCTCAGCAGTTTTTTAGCTAATCCCTGGACAATAAAGTAGCTCCGTTTTGCTTTAGCAAAGCCGAACCATATTATTAATTTCTATCCCCAGTAGACACTTGTTACGTCAAAAGTA
>JAIFLR010000082.1 GCA_020048985.1 Halobacteriovorax sp.
TCTCCATCTTTTTTAAAAGAGATTGATCATCCCATGGCTTGAGAAGATAACTATCAACACCCTTATCGATCGCATCAAGTATGGTATTCTTGTTGGTGATCGCAGAAAGGATGAGGAATGGAATTTTAGAAAAACTCTCATGGGCTTTTGCGTAACACAGAAAATCGATTCCCGACTCTCCAGGCATATCAACATCTGAGATGATAAAATCCATGTTCAGAAACAATGGGTTATTAGTTAAGATGTCTCTAGCAAGACTTACCTGATCAGCTTCAAAGATTTCCCCTTTGAACCCCAGTGTTTTGAGAGATTTCTTAAGTGACTTTCTAGTTGCGTAGAAGTCATCCACAATCAAAATATTTATTTCTCTTGGTATCTCCATAGCTATATAATAATTCAAATGAATCTAAATGGTGAACAGATTTTGGAATTTATACCGGAGCCCGCTCTGGTTATAAACGATGCAGGCATCGTTGTGGCAGCCAATGAGTTTTTTCTGTCTCAATATGGCGTTAAGCGCCGTCTTTTCCTTAACACCAAACTCCCCATAGAAGAGCTTATTTGTTTTGAAAATATTGATGACGTTCATCTGGAAGATGAAGCCTTCAAAGAAACGACTTTCACTGTTTTCCCTTCCGCGATTACAGGGAGTTGTCTCCTTGGTAGGAGAAAAATAGACGACCAATATCTTTTAGTTCTCAAGGACAACTCAGTTGAAGTTCAACTTCATGACAAGTACCAAAAGCAACTAGATGAGCTGGCAGAATATTCCAAAGGCCTCGAAGAGAAGGTGAAAATCAGGACTCGCGAACTCTCAGAGTCCAATCAGTACATTTCCGGTATGCTTGACAGCCTTAATCAGGCAATTCTCGTTTTGAATGCTGAGGGGATGTGTTTACCTCACCACACTACAAACTGTGCCAGCATTTTTAAAACCCCGCCTAACGGAAAAAGCTTCTGGGATATTATTGAATACCCTGAAGATGAGCAGCCTTTTTTGCGCAGATGGATCTCACATCTGATAAAAGAGAAAATTAACTTCGATGACATTGCGGATCTTGGCCCAAAGATCGTCATAAAAAATGGGACTCACATTGAACTTAAATACTTTCCTCTACGTAGTGAAAAGTTAAAAGCAGAAGGTGTCGTCGTCGTAGCACGAGATATCACTCGTATAGTCGAACTCGAAGAGGATCTGCACACAACCGAAGAATTTGAAAAGGTGCTCACTAAAGTAGCAACTAATCTTTTTATTTACCGGTCTGCAATTGAAGAGCAGGAGCGCTCACTCAAGAAACTCCTGGCAGAAACCGTCGTTGATGAAAATAAATTTAAGAAGATTCTACATCGATTGAAAGGAAGCTACTCCTTATTTTCAATGCATGCTTTGGAGAAAATGACTCATCAAGTGGAAGATTTAGAGCATTGTGAAATGCCGACATGGAAATCGGCTTTTATTATTTTAAGTGAAGAAACCAAAGCTCTTCACGCGAAGCTTGCGAACTCTCTTAGCCTGCCACCTACCATTAGCCATATTTGGGTAGATCAACAAAAGATCAAGACCATCGCTAAAAAAGTACCACGCCCCTATAGTGATGAACTCTTGGCTATCGCGACCATGGCCCTCACCGACTACATAAATTCTTTTTCTGTTTTTGTTGATGAATTATGCACACAGCTTAATAAAAAAAATCACAGTTTTGTCGTTCAGGGGCCCGATCTACCTGCTGACTACCAGGTTATCAGATCACTCCAACCCATTCTCACTCTGTATCTTCGTAATGTCGTAGATCATGGTTTTTGGAACGAAGAGGAAAAAAATAATTCTATCTCCATTATTTTTAACAGAGTGAATAAAAGATTAAATATATCAATCACAGACACTGGTCGTGGTCTGAGGCCTAAAACTGAGCAAACAAGCAATTTAATTTCAGGACGTGGTCTTGGAATGCAGATTATAAAAGAACAATTAAAAGATATTAACGGCTTTCACGAACAAACCTTCACGGATAATGGTTGTGTACTGTCCATGGAAATGGATTGGCCAGAAGAGGAGAATTAGCGATGGGAAAACTTGAGTATAAAACAGAAACAAAAGGTGATGAAACGGTATTTCACCTCTCTGGGAAGATTGATGAAGATTTCCGACGTAAAGATATTGAGTTAAACGATTTAAAGAAAATTACATTCAATTTTCGTGACCTTACCATGATAAACTCGTGCGGAATTCGTGAATGGATTGACTTCCTCAAGGCAATTCCGACAGATGTAAAAATCCAGTATGAAGAATGCACTCCCATCATTGTGACTCAGATGAACATTATCTCAGGCTTCCTGAGACCAAATATTAAGGTTGTATCCTTCTACGCTCCTTATTTTGACCCTTCAGATGAAACTGAAACTTTGCATTTGATTCATGCCAAAGATATAACTGCTGTTTTACCTCCGGTTGTTAAAAATGCGGCAGGTGAGCAATTAGACTTTGATGCACATCCAGAAAAATATTTTCATTTTTTAAAAATACAAGAATCAGTTTAGTGCTTAATGCTGTTAGGGATTTTTTTGACCAAGAGATTGAAAGCCTAGCTGCCCGAACTCCTTGCGGAAAATCCCTTATTCTATCGAAGGTCCCTTTTAAGATATTAGAAATCGGTGATCACAGCGCTTTTATCTCCAAAGAACTTCCTGACCAGAAGACATTTAAAATTTTGGATGATGTTTTAAGCCTTCAAAAGGACGAGGGCATTGTCGGTCTACTTTATTCTCCGCAAGAATGGACAATGACCCAGGCAAATAAAGCTGAAACGACTAACCTATTTAGCGATTTCCTCGCTTCAAAAGTCAGGCCCACTCTTCAGCAAAGGATCGGCCATTGCGCAGATGAGCTAATTTCAAACGCCATCTATGCTCTCGACCCCATAAAAAAGTCTCACAATTCCGTCATTATTGGCGAAAAACCCATTACCCTATACTTAAGCACGACTCCCGAAGTTCAAGCGCTAATTATCCGCGATCAACATGGGAGTATCTCCTTAGATGCTAAATCCAAAATATTGACCAAAATTACGGAGCAAACGATTGCCCCACAAATGGATAGAGAAATTGGTGGGGCGGGAATTGGTTTAAATTTAGTTAAAGAGTTCTGTGATTTTTTTGTTATTCGTCACTGTGGCGGTGAATGGACAGAAGCCTGTTGTTTTTTCTTTCGAAAACAAGCTTCGGAGACACCTTTCTTATATGTTGAAGTGTAGATTGAATTTAATCTATGAAAAGATGAAAAGACTTTTCCTTCATGTCATAAATCTTGAACTGTTTATCATTCTCGACAATGATTAGAGTCTCTGTGCTAACACCCTTCTCTACATTAATAATATATTTGTGTGCATACTTGAAGATCAGATGCATTCCGATCCCTGCACCACCATCTTTATCCTGAACCTCACCTTTAGGTAGGTATTCAAAAACATCGTCTTCAGTTATCGAGCCGAAATGATCTTTCACACTTAAAATAAACTTTTTTTGATCTGAAGAAACACTCACTTCGACATCTTTGCCAGGAATCATATGAACAGCTTCTGAGCGATTTCTCTTCCTATAGAGATGCACCCCATCTTTATCAACAGGAGCATTGAAAAATGCATTAAGAATCGCCTCATTCAAAATTTGAGTTAAAAAATTCTCAATCCCTTTAAAACTGGCAGAGAAGTCATGCCCTTTTAAAAGATCTTCAATCACCTCGTTTACATTCTTCGAACTATTCAAAGAGGCTGAAGTCAATTTAAGAGGAGAGGGCATAAAGATTTTGGAAGACCATTTCTTGTGTTCAACCCAATAAATAATAAAGTCTTTTAGATCTGATAAAGAGTTGGGGCTTGAAAGACCAAAGAGATGGTGCCCTCGTGTTTTACCTAAGATTCGATTGATCTCATTAAAGTCAGCAAGGGAGACCAGTAAGCATAGTTTATTCACGTAAGTTAAAGCTTTTGAATATAGCTCACTGTCTTTCTCGCCGTAAGTATGGTCCATGAATATCAAATCAGCATCGGCCATGTGTAGCTCAGTATGAAACACAATATTTGTTACTCCTGATTTCACGAGGAGCTTCTCTATATTCGGAATGAGTTTCGACGCTGACGCAGAAAGAATGAGAATGTGCACATTAGATTTTATGTCGTTCATAATTTGCCTTTTATTTATTATAAGGCAGGATTTAAGAATAATGGATTTAATTGAAAGTACTTGGAATTAAAGAAAAAAAAACTAGATAAAAAAAGTGGTCGGGGTGATTGGATTCGAACCAACGACCACCTGCTCCCAAAGCAGATACGCTACCAGGCTGCGCTACACCCCGAACTTCTTGAGTCAATATTTTTAAGTCTTATTACGTGTTTTGTCCACGCTTTCTTTAAAGAACTCTGAAGCTGCTTGGGCAGCCTTGGCCCTGTGCGAAAACTCGTTCTTCCATTCCGGCAATTCGGCTAAACTCCTGCCATCATTCTCTTTCCTCTCAGGAATGAAAATGGGGTCATAACCAAAGCCATTTGCACCTTTAAGCTCTGCTCCAATCATTCCCTGTAAACGGCCCTCAAAAAAGTAAATCTCGTCCGGAGACAGGTAAAAGCACAAAACACAGACAAAATAGGCCTTTCTCTCTTTTTGTGGATTATTAACCAACTCGATAAGCTTTAGGCATTTATCGGCATATTCTGGCAGCTCTGGCGCAAAGCGGGCCGACTGAACGCCCAGGATATCCGGCATTTCTTCAATCACTAGCCCCGAATCGTCAGCAAGTGCAGGCACTTTGTAGGTCTCATAATAGGCCCTGGCCTTGATCAGAGCATTCTCAATAAACGTTTTGCCTGTTTCATCTATTTCAAGAGTTCTAGGGGCCGCATTTATCTTTAGCGCGTCCTGGAAGAGCTCTTTGAATTCTTCTGCCTTGTGAGCATTACCTGTCCCGAGTAAAAACGATTTCACTTTAAGTTATCCAAAGTTGCTTTTTGCTCCCTCATAACTACTTTCAAAGCTGACTGGGCACATGCCAACAAACTACTCATGTGCTCCATTGAAAATGGTTCTTTTTCGGCAGTTCCCTGAACTTCGACAAATTTACCACTCGAAGTCATAACGATATTCATATCAGTTTCACAGCTTGAATCTTCTTCATAATTGAGATCCGCAATCACTTCATTGTTACTATTAATTCCAATTGATATCGCACACAACCCATCTTTAATTGGATTTTGTTTGAGCAAGCCTTCCTTCATAAGTCTTCTGACTGCCATTTCCAAGGCTATATAAGCGCCAGAAATGGAAGTGGTTCTTGTTCCACCATCTGCTACAATAACATCACAATCTACCATGATTGTTCTCTCACCCAATTTCGTCATATCAACAATTGAACGCAGCGCCCGCCCGATGAGCCGCTGGATCTCCTGTGTCCTTCCTGAAGCTCCTTTTCTTTCACGCTCGCAGCGTGTATGAGTGGAAGAAGGAAGCATAGCGTACTCAGCTGTCAACCAACCCTGCCCTTTTCCTTTGAGAAATGGTGGAACAGACTCTTGAACTGAGGCGGTAATATGAACTTTTGTGTTACCAAATTCAGCAATAACTGAACCATAGGCATAGGGGTTGATATTAGTGGTAAACTTAATTGGTCTTGGAGTGTCACGCTTAATTAATGACATAGGAACCTCTGATGGAAAAATTTATTCATATTGAGTGCTGTGATTCTACACAAGATCTTCTCAAAGAACAATTATCGCTACCTGGCCCTGATGAATTAACAGTGAGTTGTGAGCATCAAAAAAGTGGCCATGGAAGAGGCAACAATCTATGGGAGGATTCACCAGGAACGATTTGCTTCTCTATGACTGTTAAACCACATCAAAAAGTCACCTTTACCTCCCTTGAGATATCTCTGCTCATTCAGCATTTTTTTTTCCTCAAAGGCAAAGATATCAAAGTTAAATGGCCTAATGATTTAATCAGTGCCGAGGGCAAAAAATGTGGGGGAATCCTGATTCAGAATTGTGGCCCTCACTTGATTGCAGGTATTGGAGTTAATCTGCTTCAACCCAATAGCCATTACGGCGGAATTTACGAAACTTCATTTCCCATCGAGAAAAAAGAATGGGCCAAAGAACTAAGCAGTTACATTAGAAACAATCGCTACGATTCGACGGATGAACTCATCACAGACTGGATGGATTGTTGCTCTCACTTAAACCAGGAAGTCCGCATAATCGAGGGTGATCAGGAAACTGCTGGCGTATTTAAAGGCTTGGGACCATATGGAGAAGCCGTACTGGAAAATTCCCAGGGCACACATCATCTTTTTAATGGAAGTTTGCGATTAATTTGAGTCGTTTAAAATTTTATTAGAGATCTTACTCATTTCTTGGCGAATCAGGTTTTCAGCGAGGTCAGGTATAATTTCCCACGAGATTTTTTCAACTTTCTGCTGAAACATCTCATCCATGTACTCTTTAACGTGTTTTTTGATCATGGCTTCCATTTCTAAGCGAAGCTCATCCATATTCACGTCCGTCGTTTTGGAAACAACAGGGAGTTCTTTTGATTCATAAAAGTTATGATCCGGAGAAACATTCCATTCAATTTCTTCATGCTCTTCGATATCTTTAACTGATGGCGAGAAATTAAGTTTAACTTCTTCAATCTTTGCAGCAACTTCTTTCTTCAAGTCTTCAAATTCATCAACTTTCCAAAGATCTTCTTCCACTTCATCACGAATCTGAGCTTCAATACTTGAAACGTCCGTTTCATCCATAGAAGAGATGGTGTGCTCAATTTCAAATTCAACTTCTGGCCCCATATTGAAATTTTCAATGGAGATCAGTTTTGACTTAGGTTGAGGCTTATTTTCAGCAACTGGTGCCTGAGACTCTTCCATTTCTTCAATGGTTGGATAATCTAGATCATCATTTTGAGGAAATTTAATATCATGAGTTGCTTGAGCAGGCGCTGCAGCTTTAGCTTCGACTTTATTTTTGTGGTCACTGAAAGATTTGAGTTCACCAATGACAGGTGGAAGGTCAATTTTCTTTTCGTGAGATGCCTCTTCATTAATGACGTTAGGAATGCTCATTCCCCACTCTGAGACTTCCTGGTCAAGCGGATTCAAGTGATTTCTCACATCAAATACGGCTTTGGGCTCCTCAGCAGTAATGACCGGCTCAGTAGTATGCGCTACCTTCCAATGATCTTCATCCTGAGGAACAATAAACTCTTGTTTCTTTTCTTCTGGAAAGTTTAATTCCTCAAGTGGTGCAGTATCCACAAGGCGTTTGCAAATAGCGATAAACTTATTTGAATCGAACGGTTTTACAATTTTATCAGATGCTCCACACTTCTCCATGGCAGCATCATCGATTGTATCAAATGTACCAAGTAAAAGTAGAATTCGCGCGGTAGGAACAGCTGCTTTAATTTTTGATGCCAGTTCATAACCTGAAAATTTCTCTGAAAGATTAAAATCTAGAAAAACAAGCTCAGGCTGAACCTGTGGAAGCTTTTTAAAAAGTTCATCATCAGAAATACAATCAACGATATCAAATGGCTGATTCGCCAAAGTTATTTTGATTACTTTTTGAATAGTAAGACTATCGTCTGCTAATAGAACTTTATGATTCATTCTAAAATTATAGATTGGGCATCCGCAGTATGGGAATGGAAATAATCTTAAAACTCGAGAATCATTGCAGTTTGATTATCGAGATTGCCGTGAGTGTTGGATAATTTTAGTAAACTATTCAGCCTTTCCTTGGCATCAGGAGCGTTTCGATTCAAATGGTGAAGGATTTCTTCCTCTGA
Source organism: Halobacteriovorax sp. (assembly GCA_020048985.1). GTDB lineage: Bacteria > Bdellovibrionota > Bacteriovoracia > Bacteriovoracales > Bacteriovoracaceae > Peredibacter. The sequence continues at coordinate 7,834 of JAIFLR010000082.1, forward strand.
AAGGTAGGCATAGAGGCCATCAGTCATTAATAAGATCTTGTCCCCTTCAAGAAGTCGAACCTCTCGCATCTGATACCCCAATTCAGGATACATACCGATAGCATTCATAGGTGAAGTTCGAAATTGGGTATCAAACTGTCCCTTAGATAGGTGCTTGAGAGTATCTTCTACAATAATTTTAGAAAGTGTCCCCTGGCGATAGTGGTAGGCGCAGCAATTACCAACACCAACTAAAACCATGAGACTATCCGAGCGGGCCGCAACAACAGCACTTGAGCCGGCCCTTTGATTCACAGGTTTATCACAGTTAGACTTAAAAAGATTCTGATGAGCGTTCATCATAGAATTCAAAATGGCATTGCCTTCTAATAAGTTTCGGGGATTGTAGTATAGGGGCATAGTGGCATTCGGGTCATCGGAGAGCTGAGTGTAAAAAGATTTTATTTCACCTTTTAGTTTTTCGACAGCTCTATCCCCAATTCCTGATCCTCCAAAGCCGTCAAGGACCATAAAGAGATCATTTTCAAAATCAAAATCATACGCATCTTCATTTACTTGAAGATATGGACCCTGATGAGTCTGAGCTGCATAGGCCTTCAATCGCATGTATTACTCCAGGTAATTCTTCAATTTATCGCTCGCCTTCCTGTAGTATTCACTATCAGTAGGTGAGATCTGCTGAACTTCTTGAAACTTTTCTTTGGCATCAGTAAAAAGACTCAACGATTCCGCGATAATTGCTTCGCGGTAGATTCTCTTAGACCGTGTATCCAGGGAAGACTTAATATCATCGACTTCATTAAGAGCTTCAGAGTTGGTTGGCTCAACCTTTAAGATTTCAAGGTAAGCCTCGTATGCATTCCTCAAATCCTGACCTTCTTTAAGAGAGCGCGCCTTACCAATAAGAGGGCCAAGATCTGCTGCGAGCTGGTTTTTAGCGTCGGCCAACATTTCCGTAGCCTCTTTAACTAAATCCTCATCAGTACCTTTGCGTCTTAGGTATTCTTCCAATTTTAGTATTGCCTTATACCATTCCTTCTTCAGATAAAATGTTTTAGCAGGATTAATGGCATCAACCATGGCCTTACGAGCGGCCTCTTTAGTAGCCTTTTCAAGAGCAATACGTTCTTGCTCTTTTTGCCATTCTTCTAGCTCCATCTTTAACTGCTGGACTTCAATGTTTTCGGGATCCTTCTCCGCAATCTGGGCAAAATAACTCTCAGCAACTGTCACATGCTTATCTTTGACTGCTTCCCTTGCCTTAACCAAAAGTTCTTCAATTTGTTTTTTGGTCTTGAGTCGCTCTTCTTCAGCGCGCTTTTGAGCTTCCAATTCTTCAAGTCGCTTCAATCCAGCTTTGGTTTGATCAAAATAAGTAGAGACTTTTTTGTACTCTGGATCAATTTCCATCACGGTCTGAAATTCTTTTAAGGCTTCAAAGTATTTATTCTGCTCGAAAAAACTCACACCCAATTCGTAAGACATATTTCTTTTTTGTTCTAACTCTTTAGATAGTTGAAGTTTGGGTTTTGCATTTTTATCCTTCGTAGGATCAACCTTGGCAACCGCTGCCTTGGGCGGAGGTGCCGGTTCTTCATCTGGACCTAAGAAAACGTAGGCGAGTACGAGTCCCGCTACAGCATAAATAAGCTTTTTTCTTTTTACTGGATCTTTCCAGATTCGTTTAATTAAACTCTTCTCAGGAGGTGCTTCGGAATTAAAATCGACGTCGCCATCGACAGCATCAACCATTTCCTCTTCTATTTCCTCAGTCTCAATCATCTGCCCGCTCTCAACGGGCATCAAACGATCTGACTCAGCATCTAAAAGATCAGACCTCGTCTCAAGAGAAAAACTAGTGCTACCAATGACGAACTCGTCCCCCGTGGAAAGATGCGCCTTATTGATACGCTCGCCATTAAGAATTGTACCGTTAGAAGAATTGAGATCCTCTAGGGTAATATCAATATTATTTTTTCTGATGACAGCATGTACTGTTGAGACCTCGGGATCATCAAGAACGATCTGACATTTTTTGGGATCGCGTCCAATAAAAATTTCTGAAGAATCAATTTGATACCTGTCATAAGGAGCGAGATCACCGAATAAAACGAGTTGATAGTTTACGAAGGCCTTAAAGAAGCGGGTGCTTTCATCACTGGACCCTTCGTCGCCGCCTCCGTTATCATCACCAAATGTTGAAACTTCATCACTGCCAAAAGATTCCGCTGGAAGTAAATTATCATCGGCCGGAGCTTCATCAGTAAAAGAATTATCAGAGTCAGAAAAAGTATCTGATTCTTCAACCGCCTCTAAGGATTCTTGGCCTGCGTCTTCGGAACTGCTTATCACTTCGGTGCTATCAAGCTCTTCCGTTTGTGGAACTTCCTCCACCATTTCTTCAATTTCTTCCAGCTGACTAATGGGCGAATGCTGTTTGGGTACTTCCTGCGTGTAGGACGGTTCAGGAGTCTGATAAACGGGCCGAGTAGGAGCACTCGATTTCGAAGGAATTTCATCCGCTATAATTGAATAGCTTCCGCACTTAATTTCGTCCCCAGAGGCAATTTCAATCTTATTGGCTACGCTGCCATTAATGCTAAGCGACCCTAGTTGAGACAATTTCTCGCAATACCAAGTACCACTTTCGTTCTTTAAAACAAAATGATGACGAGAGATCAACGGATCATCAATAACGACATGACAGTCCTCAGATCTTCCAACGTAAATTTCGTACCGCTCATTAAAGTCTGGTGTTTCTACCAGAACTTCATTAATCGGTACGTGATTTTTTAAGACAGTTAGTCTCACCTGGCTCCATTCCCATTCTGGTTTCTAATTCTGCTATTTGTTTCTCTGCATTTTTATGTCTCGGATCTTCCGGCACTGTATAGAGAAGCCGGACAATTGAACAATAGGAAACGGTCGCACTCTTGAATTTGAGAGCTCCCTCATCTCGCTGGGCCCGAATTGTAAATTCCTCAATCGTTTTATCAAGTCTTTCTTTTGTTTTTCGTAAGTGGTATTCAGCGTAAGGATCGCCGGGAGAAATAATTAGTGCCAAATTAAACTCAGCAATGGCCCGAAAATAGTTACCTTCTCTAAACTCTCGCAATCCTCTCTGGTAAATCACATTTAGTTTTTCTTTAACTGCTTTATCTTCATTGGCCTGACGTTTTTTAAGTTGGGCTAGGTAATCACTAGAAACATCCTGATAGCTAGTCGATGACTGTTTTTTAGATTTACCTGAATTTTCAGAAGATTTTTTATCATCACCGAGGATCAAATAAATGACGACAGCGCCTAGGAGAATCATAGGAACAAGTGTCTTCTTCGCTCCGCTTGCTTCAGGAGCCTCAGAATCTTTGTCTTTATTTGTTTTGGCCTTGGCAGAGACCTCTACTTTTGCGAATTTAAAAACTGTCTGCCCAACGATAAGCTTATCACCCTCGTTTAATTGCGATTGAGTCACTTTTTTATCATTAACAACAATCCCATTTTGAGAACCAAGATCAGTAGCAACCCAATTGCTCCCCACCTTCGTTACTTCAGCATGTTCACGACTTGCTTTAGTGTCATTAAGTTTTATATCGGCTTTATCTCCACGACCAATTACGATGCGGTTCCCAGAAAGGACGTAGGACTCCCCCTTACTGGTTCCGGTAAGACAAACTAACCGGAAGTAAGTTCCAGCTTCTTTAGGAGATTCAAAATGTTTAAGAACTAATACGTTCTTTGCCATAATTAGCTTTTCACGAAAGTAATATAAAATCCTTTCGCGAATTTATCCTTTCCAACAAGACCAACAACATTGATGGTCATATCTTTACCACCTATCTGGTAATTTTCTTTCTGATGGCAACCCTCATTACTGGCGGACTTGTCACACAAGTCTATGACTGTGGCAGCAAACCCTTGATCTCTTGCAGTATCCAGTAAACTTTGACCTGTGGAGGCATTAGCTCTAATACCTATTAGATCCTCAGCTTCTGGATTGATCTCTTGAATCACTTTTTCCGAATTCAAGATAAGGATAGGACCTTGGGCCCCTTCCATAAACTCTTTTAGGGTTCTGAGGTATGGACCGTCTTCTTCCATGCTTTGAACTTCCCCGCCATCAACATTCTGCAGTTCTTTTATTCTAATCAAAATACTATTTATGGTATTTCTAAGGGGGTGAATTTCTTTAAAAAGGGTATTTGAATTTAATTCTTTCTGCCTTCCTCTTAGTACGGCTTCAATTTGATAGCGTATTTCATCCAGAGGGCGAATGGTCATATAATAGAGAATTCCGAAAAAGAATATGGCTACCATGCCTGCTGTGATCAATGACTCGAGGTAGGCTTTCGAGTTATTCGATGCTTCTCGCGCCAGTGAACTTGGCGAGAAAATAATGGTAATAACCGCAACCACTACGTCTCTTCCCATTTGTTTATCATGGGCCTTAATCGCCCGGGCAATACCAATCTGATTGCCACCCAAATCCTGAATAACTTCTTTATCCTGATTACTTTCAGTTTTATAAAACTTCAGTGCATCTACCGAGAAAGGATCATTTACGATGGTATTAAGACTCGACATGGGACGATAGACACGTCCTTCGATGTCGTAGAGCTTATAACTTTGAACACCTTCAGCGTCCTCACCTTCAAGGAAGTCGGTTCTGATATGGTCGAGATTTTTTTCTCTTAAATGGGCACTATTTAAGTGATCCACTTCGGCAGCATATTGCTTCCCACGTAGAGCAATCTCTTTAATAAG
>JAIFLR010000066.1 GCA_020048985.1 Halobacteriovorax sp.
ATTAAAAGGAAGGATCTGACAATATTGATCGCGAGAAAGTTTTTTAGATAGCCTCATTTTCTTCCTTGTTGCAAAACTCGTTCGAGACCGGAAAGCCCTACATCTCTCCTTTATTTTTAAGAAGAGAACATAAACATTATACAATAAATTCCCCCAGACCTAAATCCGGGGGAATATTCATTAAGCGTTCAAATTTCTTAAAACGTAGTGAAGGATCCCTGAGTTTTTATAGTACTCAAGTTCATTGGCCGTATCGATACGAGACTGAAGTTTAACCTTCGTCACTTCCCCATTCTTGCGTTTGATTTCGCACTCAAGAACAGCTTTTGGCTTCATCGAAGTCAGGCCGTGGATGGTCACTTCTTCAGTTCCATCGAGGTTCAAAGATTTACGAGTTTGACCATCAGTGAAGACACAAGGAATAACTCCCATACCGATCAAGTTAGAACGGTGGATACGCTCAAAGCTCTCAGCAATAACTGCCTTGATACCCAAAAGGCGTGTTCCCTTCGCTGCCCAGTCACGACTTGAGCCTGTGCCGTACTCTTTACCAGCAAAAACCACTAGAGGCTTGCCGTCAGCTTGATACTTCATAGAGGCTGCGTGAATGGTCATCTCTTCTTTAGTCGGCACGTAAGTAGTCACTCCGCCTTCTTTACCTGAAAGAACCATTTCGTTTTTAAGACGAATGTTAGCAAATGTCCCACGAGTCATCACTTCATCGTGACCACGACGAGCACCGTACTGGTTAAAATCTGCTGGCTTCACGCCGCGAGAAACCAAGTACGCACCGGCCGGAGTTTCAGGTTTGAATGATCCAGCTGGAGAAATATGATCGGTAGTAATTGAATCACCGAAAAGCCCGAGAACGTTAGCTGAATGAATATCCTTAACTGCTTCAGGATCTTTTTTCATTCCTTTAAAGTATGGAGGATTGTTGATGTAAGTCGAGTTTGAATCCCAAGCGAAAGTTTCGCCTTCTTTAACGGGAACTTTCTGCCAATCAACGTCACCCAAGAAAACATCAGAGTAGCGAGATTTATACATCGCAGGCGTGATTGATTTTGCCATCACGTCTTGAATTTCTTGTGATGAAGGCCAGATGTCTTTTAAGTAAACATCTTTGCCGTTAGAGCCCTTACCTATTGGATCTTTGGAAAGATCAATTTTCACGTTACCAGCAATCGCGTAAGCAACAACTAGTGGAGGTGAAGCAAGGTAGTTGGCCTTAGTATCAGGGGAAACACGTCCTTCAAAGTTTCTGTTACCAGAAAGAACTGCTGCTACTGCCAAACCGCCATCTTTGATCGTTTTAGAAAATTCTGTGTTAATCGGGCCAGAGTTACCAATACAAGTCGTGCAACCGTAACCAACGAGGTTAAAGCCGATTTTATCTAACTCAGTCTGAAGACCAGCGGCTTCAAGATAATCAGTCACAACTTTAGAGCCTGGAGCAAGGGATGTTTTTACCCATGGCTTAACAGTTAAACCGAGAGCATTCGCTTTTTTAGCGACTAACCCCGCACCAATTAGAACTGATGGGTTAGATGTATTAGTACAAGAAGTAATCGCTGCAATCATCACGTCCCCGTGAGTAAGTGAGAAATCAGCGTGATCAACTTTTTGTTTTTTATTCACGTCATCAGCATTAACTTTGAAGCCAGTTTCAGAAGTAAGATCTTTCATGAATCCAGCAGCTAAATCAGTCAAAGCGACTTTATCTTGTGGACGCTTAGGACCAGCAAGTGAAGGAACAACAGTTCCTAGATCAAGCTCAAGAGAATCAGTATAAGTAGGATCTTTAGCATCATTTCTCCAGAAACCTTGCTCTTTAGCGTACGCCTCAACTAGCTGAACGCGGTCTTCTTCGCGTCCTGAGAAACGAAGGTAATCAATGGTCTTTTCATCAATTGGAAAAAAGCCACATGTAGCACCATATTCAGGGGCCATGTTCGCCACTGTTGCACGGTCAGCAAGAGTCATGTCTTTGAGACCAGGGCCAAAAAATTCTACGAATTTATCAACCACGCCTTTTTTACGAAGCATTTGAGTCACAGTTAAAACGATATCTGTGGCGGTAACGCCTTCTTTAGCACGACCAGTGAATTTGAAACCGATCACTTCAGGAATAAGCATAGTGACGGCCTGGCCAAGCATGGCGGCTTCAGCTTCAATACCACCAACACCCCAACCAAGAACTGAAAGTCCGTTGATCATCGTTGTGTGTGAATCTGTACCAACGCAAGTATCACAGTAAGCAATAGTCTTACCGTCTTCTTCTTTCGTCCAAACAGTCTGGGCAAGGTACTCAAGGTTTACTTGGTGACAGATCCCAGTTCCAGGAGGAACAACGCGGAAATTTTTAAACGCTTTTTGACCCCATTTAAGGAAGTTGTAGCGTTCAGCATTTCTTTCGTATTCTAATTTTTTATTTTTCTCAAACGCATCTTTATCGCCGAAGTAATCAACAATAAGGGAGTGATCGATAACTAGATCAACTGGAACTAGAGGATTAATTTTTTGCGGATCACCACCAACGGCTTTCATGGCGTCTCTCATAGCTGCCAAATCCACAACGGCCGGAACACCAGTAAAATCCTGCATCAGAACTCGAGCAGGGTAATAATTTATTTCGCGAGTTGATTTTTTATTTTTAGTCCACTCACCCATCGCCTTAATGTCTTCGCCGTACACTGTAAATCCATCTTCATTTCGAAGAAGATTTTCCATCAACACTTTTAATGAATAAGGAAGATTATCCACGTCCCCTACACCAGCAGCTTGCGCCGCTTTAAGTGAAAAATAATCATAAGACTTGTTGCCGACTTTAAGGGTCTTGCGGGTTTTGAAAGAATCCAGTCTCTTTTCTGACACTTTGAACTCCTGAAGTTTGAGTGAAAAATTAATAGCCTATTCTAACGCCCTTAAGGGAAACAGACAAAGGGAAAGGCCGTAATTTTAGTCACCTATAGACGTTGTATTTCAGTCAGGAATTAAGGGTTATAATTTTTCGCGCATTTTCCGAAAAGCTTAGAATCAAGGCGGTCGTTTATGAAAGACACTGGTTTTTGCATCACAAGAGAAAAGCACATGGATCATATGGTGAAGGTCGTACCCTTTATCGTCTGTGCCTACGCGCTACAGTGTTATTTCTTTATGAAATTAGGCCCCGTTAATTTCGCCTTGGATGGTCTCTATTTCTTAGGCGGCTGCCTCGCCTCCATGATCACAGGCTTTATCACCTATGATTTGACTCATGTTGTAAAATTTGAAGAGGACTCATTCTCTATTTCAGTGAAATGGCTGAATTATGAAACATCCTACGCCTACAAAGACCTGGTCGCTATCGAGGTATCCGAAGCCGGACAACCATTCGGCACACTTACGCTGACGACTCAAAATGGTAAAAAATTTGGCATTTACTTTGTAGATGCTCCAGATAAAATCAAGTCATGGTTAGAACAAAAACGTGTGCCGGAATTGCAAAAAGCTGCTTAATTAGCATCGCCCTACTATTACCCTTAATATCTCAGGCGGGAACTTTTAACTTGGGTAAAATTACTCAGGCCGAAGGTGAAATCACTTATCTAAATTTTGCACCTCCGCATGCGCTTAAACGAGTCAAGGCGCTGGAAGCGGTTCAAACTGACGGCTCCTACCTAACCCAAGACAACTCTTTCATGACCGTAGAATTATTTGACGGCAGCTGGCTCAGAGTTAGCCCGAAGTCGAAATTCACGCTGGAATATCTTCCTTCTTCAAAAACCATTCTTGTTCATCTCTTTTCGGGATCAGCGAAATTACTATTTTCGGCCCACCTCAATAACAATGAAGTCCAGAAAATCATGGTGAAGAGTGCTGATACTCTTTTTGAAAGTGTCGATGCAAAATTTAGTGTCGTTAGAAGTCCTCTGACAGATACGAACAGTCTTTTCGTTGAGAAAGGCACTGTGATGGCGATACAGCATGTTTTCAATGAGAAAAAAGATATGGAGCTTGTTCATTCAAATGAAACAATCTCAGTAAAAGACAATCAATTAGATATTGAATCCCCAAGAAAGATGTCTGAGAGAGAGATAAAATTTCTTCATCCCTCTCATTATCTCAAACAGACAAAAACGAGTCTTTAAAAATTAAGTCCTCTATTTTCAGTTGCTAGCAAACACGCCTCTTTGAAGGCTTCGGCATATGTTGGATGGGCGTGAGAGATTCTCCCGATATCTTCGGCCGAAGCTCTGAATTCCATCGCTACAACCGCCTCTGCTATCATATCTGCGGCACGGGGCCCGATCATATGGACACCAAGAATTTCATCTGTATTTTTATCTGCTAGAACTTTAACAAAACCATCTTTTTCGTTGGATGTTTTTGCTCTTCCAGAAGCGATAAATGGGAATTTTCCAACTTTATATTGAATGCCCTTCTGTTTTAAATCCTGCTCCGTTGGACCAACTCCGGCAACTTCTGGCCAAGTGTAAACCACACCTGGAATGAGGTTGTAATTCACATGTGGCTTTTGGCCGGCCATTAATTCAGCAACGTAGACGCCTTCTTCTTCAGCTTTATGAGCGAGCATAGCGCCTTTAATAACGTCCCCAATAGCGTAGATGTGAGAAACAGTTGTCTGAAGATGGTCGTTCACCGGGATTCGACCACGCTCATCAACTTTAAGAGCAGCGGCTTCCAGGTTCAAACCATCCGTATAAGGACGGCGACCTACCGCCATCAGAACATAATCACCTTTAAGTTCGATGACACTTTCATCAGCTTTGGCCTTGGCCTTAACTGTGACGTCATTTCCTTTGCGGGTAACTTCAGTTACTCCGTGGCCAAGATAAAACTCCATGCCATCTTTTTTAAGAACCTTATGCAGCTCTTTTCCAAGATCCTGATCCATTGTAGCGATAACAGAATCAGCAAATTCAACCACTGATACTTTTGCACCCAGGCGCTTAAAAACGGAACCAAGCTCAAGACCTATAACTCCCCCACCAATCACAATTAAATGTTTCGGAACTTCCTGGAGTTTTAATGCTTCAGTCGAAGTGATAATACGCTCTTTATCAATTTTTACATTGGGAAGTGTTGAAGGCTTGGAACCAGTAGCAATAATAATATTTTTGCCCTGAATTTCCTGTGTCCCTTTTTCACCTTTAATGACCACGGTGTTTTTATCTTTGAAAGATCCATGACCTTCAAAAACAGTGATCTTGTTTTTTTTCATCAGAAACGCCACACCTGTCGCGAGTTCACTCACCACTTTGGCCACACGTGCACTCATCTTTTTAGTGTCGAGCTTCACGTCTTTGACTTCAATTCCGTGAACATCATGAGAATGAACGGTTTCAAAGTAGCGCTCAGAGGAATCAAGCCACGCCTTTGAAGGAATACAGCCTACGTTGCCGCAAGTTCCACCAAGGGTTTTATATTTTTCAATAATCGCGACCTTCATTTTTAACTGAGAAGCGCGGATGGCGGCGATATATCCGCCGGGACCTGAACCAATAACAATAAGATCGAACTGTTCCATAATAAAAATCCTAATTAAAGATCAAGTAACAAACGTGAAGGATCCTCAAGCATTTCTTTCACTGCTTTCAGAAAAGAAACTGACTCGCGGCCGTCAATAATCCTGTGGTCGTAAGACAGGGCGAGATACATAATTGGACGAATCACAACTTGTCCGTTTACCGCCACTGGGCGCTCAACAATGTTGTGCATGCCAAGAATAGCTGACTGAGGAATATTGATAATCGGAGTTGAGAGCATAGAACCAAAGATTCCACCGTTAGTGATAGTGAATGTTCCATTTTGCATTTCATCGATTGTCAGTTTGCCGTCTCGGGCGCGAGTAGCAAGTTCAATAATTTTAAGTTCAATCTGCGCCAAGCTCATAGATTCGGCGTTACGGATAACCGGAACCACGAGGCCTCGTGGAGTTGAAACCGCTACTCCCACATCGGCGTAGTTGTGATAAACAAGATCTGTTCCATCAATCATGCCATTAACTGCAGGGAATTGTTTCAAAGCAGCTGTACAGGCCTTGGTAAAAAAACTCATAAAGCCCAAACCAACACCATGTTTTTCTTTGAAAGCATCTTTGTATTTTTTGCGAATTTCCATTACCGCACTCATATCAACTTCATTAAAAGTTGTGAGCATGGCAGTCGTGTTTTTTGCAGTTACTAAACGGTTAGCAATAGTCTTACGAAGGCCAGACATCTTCTCACGGCGAATTTCACGGGAGAATGACGAAGAAATTGTTTGTTGAGCAAGGGACTTAAGATCTGAAGGTGCCGCTGCTGAGGCTGGAGCAGCTGAAGAAGACATGGCATCAGCTTTAGTGATTCTGCCATCTTTGCCAGATCCCTGAACACTAGCTGAATCCACACCTTTTTCGGCGAGAATTTTTGCGGCAGAAGGTGAAGGAAAATTCTTATCACCCGATGCTTTTGTTTCTTGTTTTGGTTCAGCTTTAGCAGCTGGTGCAGAAGCAGATGGAGCGGAAGAAGCACCGGCAGTCGCTGTCTCATCAACTTCAGCAACTTTGGTTCCGATGGCCACAGTCTCGCCTTCTTGACTGAGAATTTTAAGTTTTCCGGCCTTAGGGGCAGAAATCTCAAGTGTGGCCTTATCAGATTCAATCGAACAAATAGGCTCATCCAATTTCACCATGTCGCCATCTTTTTTTAGCCAGCTGGCAATGGTAACTTCTGAAATGGACTCTCCAACACTAGGAACTTTTACATCAACCATAACTTATCCTTATTTTAACTGCTTAAACTGTTTCTATTTTCTCTGCAAAGGCACCATTCACAATCTTGGCCTGCTCAGCAGCATGCACACTAGCGTAACCAGTAGCAGGTGAAGCTGAAGACTTACGAGCAATCAGTTTGAAATCATCAAACTGAACGTAGCGACGTAAAAATGTAAAGGCTCCCATATTCTTAGGCTCTTCTTGAACCCAAACCTTCTCAGCAGCTTTGTACTTCTCAAGAAGCTTCCAGCTTTGTTCTTCAGGCATTGGGTAAATCTGCTCAAGACGAACAATCGCCACGTCTTTGCGTTTATCTTTTTGTTGCTTGGCCTTAAGGTCGTAATAAACTTTACCAGTACACATAACAAGACGTTTAACGTCTTTCGCGTTGACTGATGAGTCATCAATGATTTCCTGGAAACTTCCTTCCGTAAAATCTTTTAGAGTAGAGACGCATTCAGGGTGTCTTAGAAGTGACTTCGGCGTAAAAATAATGAGTGGCTTTCTGAAGTCCCATTTTACCTGACGACGTAGAATATGAAACATATTAGCCGGTGTTGTCAGGTTGGCCACAACCATGTTCCATTCCGCCGCCAGCTGCAGGAATCTTTCAGGGCGAGCGTTTGAATGCTCTGGTCCCTGCCCTTCATAACCATGGGGAAGCATCATCACGATACCAGACTGACGCTGCCACTTCGATTCACCTGAAGCAATGAACTGATCAATAATAGTCTGAGCACCGTTAGCGAAATCTCCAAACTGCGCTTCCCAGATATTAAGTGAGCTTGGTGAACCAAGGGAGTAGCCATATTCAAAACCAAGAACCGCGTACTCAGAGAGAAGTGAGTTATAAATTCTGTAGTTACCCTGTTTCTCAGCAACGTTATTCAAAAACAAATGACGGGTATTGTTAATTTCATCAACCACGCCTGCGTGGCGATGAGAGAAAGTCCCACGAATACAATCTTGTCCAGACATACGAACAGAAATCCCTTCCTGAAGAAGAGATCCATAGGCCATGAGTTCTCCCATTGCCCAGTCAAACTGATCATCAGTCCAGCGTTTTTGTCTTTCTTCCATAAGCTTTTCAATTTTTTGAATCGCTTTAAAATTGGCCGGCAAAGAAGTAAGTGCTTTGAGATTTTTCTCAAGCACATCCTTTGAGACAGCTGTTTTAGGGGAATAATCAAAGTCTTTAGGTGTTGATCTTCTGAACGCCTGCCACTGTTCTTCTGGTTTTTGATAAAGATAAGGAAGTGGCTTCTGCTTAACCATGTTAAAGCGGTCTTGCAGTAAGTTTTTAAACTGCTCTTCCATCTGCACAGCGAGCTGAGCTTCAATCTGTTTTCCTTCAATCAGTTTATCTTTATAAACTTCTCTAGGGTTGGCATGCTGAGAGATCAGCTTATAAAAAGCAGGCTGAGTAAAGCGAGGTTCATCAGACTCATTGTGTCCGTGCTTACGGTAACAAACCATATCGATGAAAACATCTTTATGGAATTTAGCTCTGAATTCAGAAGCAAGCTCAACGGCGTAAACAACAGCTTCAGCATCATCACCGTTAACGTGTAAAATCGGAGTATCGATAACTCGTGCAACAGAACTCGAATAAACAGATGACCGTGCATCATCAAAATCCGTCGTAAAACCAATCTGGTTATTGATTACGAAATGAATCGCGCCACCAACATTATAACCTTTCAAGGCTGACATCTGAACCGTTTCGTAGCAAATGCCCTGGCCCGCAAGAGCAGCATCACCGTGAATGATAATCGGTAAAATTTTATTTGGATCTTCTTTATAGAGTGTATCACCCTGAGCACGTGAGTAACCCAAGACCACCGCACTGACGGCTTCAAGATGCGAAGGGTTTGGCATAAGTTTCAAATAAACTTGCTGACCACCAGTGGTCGCCACATGAGAGGAATAACCCATGTGATACTTCACATCCCCGTCACCCATTGTAAGATCCGGAGTTGCCTGACCTTCAAATTCGTTAAAAATATATTCGTAAGTTTTACCCATAATATTGGCCAGAACGTTCAAACGTCCACGGTGGGCCATACCAATCACAACTTCCTCAACACCAAAAGCAGCAGAGGTATTAATAATGGCATCAAGAGCAGGAATAGTATTTTCTCCACCTTCGAGTGAGAAACGCTTTTGTCCAACGTATTTTGTGTGTAGGAAATTTTCAAACGCAACGGCTTCATTTAATTTGGCCAGGATGCGTTTTTTCTTTTCGATAGTGAGATTTTTTTCTTTAACTGTACTTTCAAATTTAGTTTGGAACCAATCGCGAATTTCTACATCATTAATGTGCATAAATTCTGCACCTATACTCTGACAATAAACTGACTTCAAGTGTGTGATGATATCTTTTAACTTGCCGTTGGCCTTGCCAACGGTTTCACCAATGGCAAAAGACTCTTTTGGTCGTTGAGATCAGGTGCCCACGAGTTCTATAAGCGTCTATAAGACGGAAAACTTTAAATTCTTTGCCAAGATTTGTTGAAGTCGCTGCAGTCGACTCTCCGGCAAGTTGTGGCTGACTAAGGGCAAACTCTACACCTTTAAAAAACTGTCTCCATGAAGTATCAACCGATTCAGGATTTTTTCGGTAGTCAGTGTAGAGACCATCGATAAAAGAATTATCGGAAGAAGATACGTATGAATAATCATGAGAGAGTGACATAAATAAGCTCTGATTTTTTGAGGTTAATGTTTGAATAATATTATAGGCCAAACCATGAAATAGTTAAATTGTTATCCAAGGAAAAATCATAAGTTAAACTCCGAACACGCTGCGCTATTTTTTAATTATTGACCATGATGATTTACCGGCCTATTTTGGTCTTATATGAAAAAGGTTTTAATCACATTTTTCACTCTGGCCGTAGCCTTTTCTCTTTACGGACAATCCTCTTCTGCGCCTCGTCAGAGCGATCTCGATGATAATTTTATTCTTTATTCTCTAATCGCAAAGCGTTGTGATCGCTACATGCCGGTGAACATTCTTGCCGAATGCAAGGAATCTGTTTCCTCCATGGTGAAAGTTTTAGATCCCCACTTGATGTTTCCGGATACCAATTCGTTTCTTTTTATTGCCTTCAAAAAAAATCTAATCGAAGTCCTCTCTAAAAGAGATACAGAGACCTATTTGAACAAATTGCAAAGTGAAATGAACCAATTCCTTATAGGAGAAAATCAAAATTTCAACTTATGGGATTTTACTTTAAAACAGTACAAACGACCTGAGCTGGCCGCCCAAATGATCGCCACACTCTTTCAAGACACCACTCACGCCAAGCTTCACTTGGTTTACTTAGAGAAGGCCGATATTCGCGGTGGGCCTGTTTTCATTCGTAATAAGGAATTATTAAGTCTTACGATTGATACAATGAACTCGTTGTTTGATTATTCAAAAACTAATGCCCATTTTTTTCCCCGTAACATCAAGGCCAATTTGAACCGAAGCCTCTACCACTTTTATGTTCCTCTGCATCTCTCGCTAGAGCTTAAGACCCAAGGGACAAAAAAACTAATGGCGTTCACGGCACCTTTCCTCATGACTCTGACTTATGAATTTATTACGGCAACGCCTGATTACCGCTACGTCTTAAGGGACCCAGCGACTCTTGATCCACGAAAGCATGAATGGAAAATTAGAGACATCTTTGCGGGATACCTGGGTGCATCCATGGGCGTGGATAAGAAAATAACCAAAGAATTTAAATTTCTCTCTGACAGTTTTGGTGTTTCAACCAAAAATACGGTAACCGCGCTGCTATTTCATAAAAAATAACGAGTGTTAAAGGGCAGACAAAAAAGTCTTCACTTCCTGAATCACCTTCATTGGGATTTCATGCCCGCCTTCAAACACATGCAGAAATCCGCTAAAGTTGAGGCCTTTCATTTTCTCTTCTAGAAGCTGCGCTCCTTTGATGGGAAGGATAGGATCTTTAGTTCCATGGGACTGATAAAAAGGAATGCCTTTGGCAGTCTTGGGAAAGCGCTCCTCGGCCAGCAAATTGCCTGACAATAGAATCAGACCTGTAATAGGTAAATCAGAAATCAGGGCGAGATGAGAAGCGCACATAGCACCCTGAGAGAATCCCCCTATCACAATTTTTTTATGGGTTTTAGAAAGCTCTCTTAGGTAGTGCTCTAATTGCTTAAGAGTCAGATCAAGTTCAGGCGGCACAGTTTTGGCCATATCTCTAAACTCACCAGTCCTGATTGAACGGTCTAAGGCTTCCATGTCAATTGAGAACCAGGCGCGACCTTCGTAATACCCCATAGGCAAAGGCATAATTCCGTTGGGGAAATACCAATTACAATTTCCGTTATCCCACATTTCCCATAGCGGGAAGAGATCTTGCATATTGGCGCCATAGCCGTGAAGGATAACCACCGCCGTTTCAGGATTCTGGTTTTCAATACAAAGGCTTTCGATGCCAACAATATTTTTTACGATGGGTTTCATTAATTTCCTAACTGGATTCTAATCCATGGTGGGTTAATACTAACTCTTGGGTGATTCACCTGGCGGGACAGCTCCGCAAACACCAAAGGGGTAACTGGTAGCACACCGAATTTAACTGAATCAAGTCTGATGGCGAGAGTTTTTCCTTCATTTTCAAACTGAGCGTGTCCCCAAAATTTCAGGTAAGCTCGAACCACGTATTTAATTCTCATGTGGGAGAAAAAATCACCCTTGTAAATTGAAAGCGTAAAATCATTGGCGGGAATGTCACCCTCAGTCTCAGTAGGAACGTCAGGCAATTGTGAAGCGATGGCCGAGAGAAATTGAAAAGGCAATTCCATATGAGCAACAGTTGCTTCCAATTTATCCAGACAATCTACTTTTAGCCTTTCAACCACTTCAATGGCATTGGATGTCCCCTGACAATTCAAATCATATTTTCCAAAAACAAAGTTTTCTGATTTCTCACCGGTAAAGCTAAGTGCTTCACCTTTTAGGAAATGTTCTGCGCGATCAATTTTTAAATTGAGTTTTTCAAGGCTCACCTTTTGCAGATTATGAAAGAAAGGAATCGGATTCATCCATTGAAAATCAACAAAAGGAGAAAGGACCTCAAAGGAATCGTTTCTTCGGTGGACTTCTACTGGATAGAGGGCCTGAGACTTAATCGACACACCAACAGAGACTTTTTCCACCACACCAGTTCCATAGGGGGACTCATAATTGAGGTCGAGATTTTTAATTTGAATTTTATCAAGTCCAGCAAGAGCTGAAGAAATGAGAAAAATAATGAGGATTAAATATGACACGGTTCATCCTTAGTTTATGGATGATCCTATTTTCTTTTCTTTGCAGTGAAATCGGCAAGGATCTTTTTGATCATTAACACTTCTTGCTTCATATCCGGGTGTTTAGCATTAATACGAACGAGTAATTGGTTAACCTGATGATCCATCAACTTCATATCGCTAAGCAGCTCGCTAAGAATATCTGTCTTAAACTCAGCAACCTGCACTTTAACTTCTGCATCAAACTCGGCTTTGCGAGCTCTTTCTCTCAACTGAACAATCTCTTCACTCTCCAAATCATAATGACCTTCCACCACTTGTTGTGGCTGGGTCTTCATCGCATTCGCTCCTACGACTCTTGGGGAAGAATTTTCTCCCATCGGACGAGGAGCTGCTGATCCTGGAGCAACTGGACGCCTTACTTGTTGAGCGACACGAGCATCATCAAGTTTTTTTACTTGTCCCATTGGTTGTGGAGCTGGCGGTCTTGCTGCTCCTGACGGAGGAGGACCACCCGGACGGGTAGGACGTGGCTTCACTTCGCTCTCTTGCATCTGGAATTCCAGATCAACATCCTGATGGACGGCGTCGTTTTTCTTCTTTTTCATCTCGTCTTCGTCTTCGAATTCGAGGTCTAGATCATCCAGTGCCATTGGCTTACATTCCTTTCCTTACCAAACCTATCGGTTTTTAGTTGAGAAACTTGAGCTTTTCTCTAGGTTTGAGCTTTTGGGCTTGTTTTATGTTAAGCTTTTAAGCCATTTGGACGATAAGCCAGTAGATTTATAGATTATTCATGCGAAGGAGCTCCCATGTCGGGTGCAGACGAAGACGATAAGCCAACGGTAGTGTTGGATCTTAACGCCTTAAAAAAACAGAAATTAAAGCAAGAAGAAGACCTTGCCAATATCGCTTCTGAGCTGGAATTTAATATTCCACCAGAAGGAGAAGCTGGAGCTGAGCTTTCGGAAGAATTACCTCCTGCAAAGTCGCCCGGAACTAATTCAAAAATTACTCCGACCACTGAAGCCAATATCCCTGTTATTCTTTTTGATTTTGGCTCAGACTTTTTTCAAAAATCTCAGGCACAATTCCCCAAGGGATTTGCCTATAAAGTGATTAAAACTCTCCCTGAACTCAATCAATGCCTGAAGTATAAGGGTTTTCAGATTGTGGTTTTTAACTACGACGCAAATCCAAAAGCGGTGAATCAGTTGTGTGCACAGATCAAGGCGAAAATGCCGGTAACAAAAACCATGATCATGGCCAAAGCGATCTCGCCTGAGAAGGCCAAGGCCCACGCTAAAACTGCCTCCGGGGCCAGTGGTTATTATCAGTACCCACTTGAAGCAGCAAAGATCCAAAAAGAATTTCAGAAGATTCAACAACTCGTTAAAAAAGTTTCTTAGGCAAAAAAAAAGCCATCGCGGTCAAGACGATGGCTTTTTAAGATCTGGGAGTTGAAATCATGGCTAGATGATTTCGAACACATCATTTATGAATCGCTAATTTCCGTCAACCAACCAATTTCCTTTTTTTGTAACACTCAATACCAATCGTGATGTTAGAAAACATCAGTTGACGGGCCCTGTCTGGTTTTGAATCATAGATAGATGAAAAGTCTAAAATCGTATAAATACTTATTGTTTACAATCCTCACTCTCCCGGCCTGGGCCCAAAATTGGGACCAGGGATTTGAAGTACTGGAACCGAGAGAGAATATCTATCAGCTTGAAGCGGATACCTTTCAGAAGAGAATCAATGAAGGCAGAAAGATCGCGCTCTTTTATCCCGTCACCGTCAGTGAATTATTAATCCCCTATCAACCGTTAAAAACATTTTTTGAAAGTGATCCAAACGACCCAGTTCGAAAAGTGCTTTATGACTTGGCCCGGGTTGTTTCTCCCTTCAAATCCATGGGAGATGTTTTTAATTGGCTGGGAGTTCATGAATTTCCCGCCACCGCCCGACCATCATTCATACCGAAAATGGAGAGGCACTCACTTTCGGATGTGCCGCTTGTCACTCCTCTGATCTTTTTGGTGTTAAAGTTCTGGGACTCACTAACAGATTTCCTCGAGCGAATGAATTTTTTAGACAAGGTCAGACCTTCGCTCCTTATATCAACTCCTTTCTGTTTAAAAATCTTTTGAAAACAACAGAAGGTGAAAGATTAATGATGGCAAATGCCAAGCACGCGATGAAATGGATCGGGGCCAAGGAGCCCACCACTCTTGGTCTAGATACCAGTCTGGCCCAGGTTGCACTTTCTCTTTCAAAGAGAGAAAAAGATGATTACGCCACTCGCACCGATCGATCGGCCAGATCCCCACGCCCGAGTAAACTTTCAACCATGGTGAGTGACTCTAAACCGGCCGTGTGGTGGAACGTAAAATATAAAAATCGCTGGCTCTCTGATGGATCCATTGTTTCAGGAAATCCTGTTCATACAAATTTTCTTTGGAACGAAATTGGACGCGGGACGGATCTGAGAAAACTAGAGACCTGGATGAAGGACAGCAATCATCAAATCGAGGCACTCACAGCAGCGGTGTTTGCCACTAAACCACCACGCTACGAAAAATTCTTTGGGGTTGAGGCGATAGATATCGAGAAGGCCCGCCGCGGACAAAAACATTTTGTCCAATCTTGCCAAAAGTGTCACGGGACCTATGAAAAGGGTTGGGATCAGGCAGAGGCCAATAAATTATCTACTGCGAAGTTGCTGCAAAACTTCAAAGTCACTTATCACAAAAAAACTCCCGTCATTGACGTGGGCACTGATCCAGGCAGGTACCTGGGCATGAAAGAATTTTCGGACGACTTGAACCGACTTCAGATTTCAAAAAATTTGAACGCTGTAGTCGAGCCTCAGAAAGGCTATGTGCCACCTCCCTTGGAAGGAATCTGGTCACGCTGGCCCTACTTTCACAACAACTCTGTACCTAACCTCTGCGCGCTCCTGACAGTTGCTTCTGCTCGTCCTAAAACCTACGTGGCCGGAAAAGCGATTGATAAAAAAAGAGATTTTGACCAGGAATGTGTAGGGTATCCAATTGGTGATAAAGCACCTGAGGAATGGAAATCAAACAAGGCCTACTTTTATGATACCCAAAGAGAAGGTCTCTCTAATTCTGGTCACGATGAAAAGATTCTTGTGAGAGAGGGAAAAGAGATTTATTCACAGACTCAAAAATCCGAGCTCATAGAGTTCCTTAAAACTCTTTAGGCAAAGACTACTCTCCGTAGACCACAACAGTAGCGGACACTTTGGCCTTGCCCCAACGTGAAATTTTAAGGAATTGATCTTCTGGTATAGGGATGTGCACTCGGCTGATCACGCCCTCATGTTCAAAATCCTGATCAGGGTCGTGAATGAAAACAAAACCATCATCATAGGCCGTAACAACGACCCAGTGAGGAACGTGGTTTTGGTCAAAGTGATAGGTCGTGATCAAGACAATGGGAACTCCGCCTTTTTTCAAAATCGCCTCTAAATCTTCCAGAGTTAGGCGTTTCTTGTGCATCTTAATATTGGTCATTTCAATTTTTTTGACAAAATCTTTATGAACTAGATCAATGATTTTTTTCTTCTCCAGACTTCTGACGGAACTCAGAAACATGGGAGAAGTTTGCGAAAGATAAACTTCGGTTCTATAGCCGCGCCTCCAGGCAGATAGAGCTATGCCGTGAGGACCACATCCTCCGTGCCCAGAAGTCATAAAAATTGTGGTGGCCTCGCGCCAGATCTGCAATTCATTTGATAGAGACATATCGCAATTAGCATTAAAAGTTCTCATGGCCATCATGAGACAGGCAGCTCCACAGGTAAAGTCTGTGCCCTGCTGGTGATAAGGAATATTTAAGCGTGGTGGCTTTTTAAGAGTTCGTATTCTTTTTTCAAAGCAGAAGGCGGTGGTGCCATCATCATAATAATTTTCTTTTTGAGTGAACTTAACGTAACCCAGTTTTTTGTAGAGGCCAATCGCCCCCTTATTATCGGCCTTCACCTCTAAGCGAAGGTAGGCACAATCCTCTTCATCCGCAGTTCGGTCTTCCAGGTCATTCATAAGTTTAGTCGCCAATCCAAAGCCCTGAAACTCTTTCAAGGTACAAATGGAATAGAGCCTGGCCAAACTCGTTCCCCTATTGACCAAGACCAAACCGTACCCGACCAAATGAGTCTTACACTCAAGCACCAGGAAGATTGAGCGGGCGTGTTTGATCATCCAATGAAAGCTGCGCCTACTCATCTGATCATAGCTAAAACAAGCGTTTTCAAGCAGAACCAGTTGTCCCAAGTCGGCCAATTTAGCTTTTCGAATTTTTACTTTAGAAGGGTCAATGCCCCCCTTGAAGATGCGTTCCATTCTGATATTGTACTTAAAGTACAAACAACTTGGAAGGCACGTGGCCAAAATTATTGTCATCGTCGAGAAACTAAAAGACTGGAACTCTTATTTCCCCGTAGAACAGCTTATGACTCCTCAGGACTACCTGGTGAATTGGGATGAAAGTCTCCACTCCCCCAAGCACGCCGATGGAAGAATCAAAATTATCAACCTCTGTCGAAACTATAAGTACCAAAGTAACGGTTACTACTGCTCACTTTTGGCCGAGGCCCGTGGTCATTCGGTCATTCCTTCGATCAAGGCGATCAATGACTTGAGTAAATCTTTTTTTTATTCACTGCAAACTGAGGATTTGGACTTAGATCTTCAAAAAGCCTTTAAAGGGCAAAGCACAACTGAATCTTTCACCATCTCGATCTATTTTGGAAAAACTGAAAAAGAACAGCTGCAAGATGTGGCGAGACAGATTTTTGATCTCTTCGCTGCCCCCATTCTTCACGTTGATTTTGAGTGGGACAAGAAATGGGAAATTAAAAGTATTCGTGCGGGAAGTTTAAATGCACTGACTCCGGCCGATGAAGATAAGTTTGCGACCTCTCTCGATGAGTACTCAAATAAGATCTGGCGCAAGCCCAAGGCCAAGAAAAAATTCCGCTACGACCTGGCGATACTCCATAATCCGAATGAGGCTATGCCTCCTTCAGACAAGAAGGCCCTGGCAAACTTTATCAAGGCCGGAAAAGAGTGCGATGTACTGGTTGAATTAATTGAGAAAAAAGATTATTCCAGAATTGCAGAATTTGACGCTCTCTTTATCCGCGAAACGACTGCCATTAATCACCACACTTACCGTTTTGCTAAGAAAGCTGAATCTGAGGGTTTAATAGTCATTGATGATCCTATTTCGATTTTGAGATGCACCAATAAGATCTACATGCATAATCTTCTTCAATCAAATAACATCAACACACCAAAGACTCTCGTTATCAGCAATAGTCCAGAGCAACTCAAAGAAGCCGTGGAAGAAATTGGATTCCCAATGATCATCAAAATCCCTGATGGCTCATTCTCTAAGGGTATTTATAAAGTTAAGACTCTGGAAGAGATGAAAAAGATCACAGAGGATCTGTTCAAAAAAACTGCACTTCTTCTTGCTCAAGAATATTTTTACACCGATTTTGATTGGCGCATAGGCATCTTAAATGATCGCCCCATTTACGCCTGCAAATACTATATGACTAAAGGTCACTGGCAAATTTACAACCACGAAAATAAGGACAAGGTGACGAAGGGAATTCAGTCAGGCGATGCAGAGACCTTCCCCATTTCTAAAGTCCCTAAGCACGTAATATCCACCGCCCTAAAAATGGCCAGCCAGATCGGGAACAGTCTTTACGGAGTCGATCTGAAGGAAAGAGATAAAAAGGCTTACATTATCGAGATCAACGATAATCCGAATATTGATGTAGATGTTGAGGACGCTATTGCAGGCATGGATCTCTACCACAATATTATTAATGAATTTGTTCGAAGGATTGAGGCGAACAAATGAGTAAACCATCTCGAGTTGTTATCGTTGGGGGGACTCACGGTAATGAATGGACTGGAATTCAGATTGTTCAGCACTATCAAGATGAGCTAAGAAACAAGTTTCCTAGTTTAAAGTTGGAATTTATTTTTGCTAACCCCGAGGCCCATAAACTGAATTCACGTTTCAAAGACGAGGATCTTAATCGTGCCTTTGAACACCTTCAGGTGTCGCGCCAGTCCTATGAGCATGCCAGGGCCCACGAAATAAAAAAGATTATTGACCGCGAACCATGCCTCGTACTCGACCTCCACACCACCACCGCCTCCATGGGAAATACCATCATTGTTTCCCACTATAATCCTCTCAACCTTTCGTTATGTTCGAAATTATCCCAGGAATTTAAGGACTGTCGTGTTATTGGGGCCCCGGACCCTAAATTAAAATACCTTGCCAGTCAGTCTGGGTTTGGCCTGATCCTGGAAGTAGGTCCGGTGGCAAATAGCGTTGTTGAAGCTGTGGCATTAGAGTCGACCCTGAGCTTAATGGCCTCCATCCTTAGCGCCATGAGCGCCTCGTCGGACGAGCCACTTCATGGCAGCGTTGAGCTCTTTGAGGAGACGCAAGATGTGCCCTATCCCAAGAATGATAAAGGTGAATTAAATGGCTATATTCATTCCGGTTTTCAAGGCAAAAATTTCCAGGTTATAGAAGGAAAATTTGTCCCCTTTAGAACCTTCCAAAATCAAAATATTGAGATGAAAACGGAAGAAAAGTTGTTTCCCATTTTCATTAATGAAGCCGCTTATTATGCACAAAATCTCGCTTTTACACTGTGCCGAAAGAAAACAATTACATTCTAGTGCAATGCAGTATTCTGGGGTCCTAAAAACTTGACGCCATCAAACAGTTAAAATAATTAAGATAACATCTTGCGCACATAAATAAGTTCGACTAAATTTAAGATAATCAATCAAGAATTACGAATCATCTATAATACGCAAATTGGATGAATCACAAAAAGGAGATTTTATGTCTAAGTTTTTATTCCTAGCTGCTGCTCTTATCGTTCTAGCTGTTGCTTGTAACAAGAAAGAAGAAGTTGCTGCACCTGCTGAAGCTACTACAACTGAACAAGCTGCTCCTGAAGCTGCTCCTGCTGAAGTTGCTCCAGTTGAAGCTGCTCCTGCTGAAGCTGCTCCTGCTGCTGAAGCTCCAGCTGCTGAGTAATTTTGAATTAAATCAAAATCAAAAAGAGGCCTGCTTTCGAGCAGGCCTTTTTTTTCTAAAAATGGCAACCACCTGAATTTACGCACTTTTAATCCAAAAAAATCAACTTTTATTCATCTCTAACCGATAAGCACACTGAACTCTATATAAGGACTCGGTATGAAGCTGTTACTGATCAGTTTGTATTTTTTACCTGCGACCATTCTGGCGCAAGAAAATTACCGTGAGGCCACGCTAGAAGAAAAACAAATCATACTTCCCACTGAAGAACAAAAAAAAATGAAAGAGTTGGGAGTAGAAGCATCCAAAGAAACTGAAAGAAATATCATGAACAAAGCTTTGCTGAGGCAGGTAATGGTAAGCGGTAAACTAGATGATGTTCAAATAAAATCCTATATTCAAAAACTAACCGACCAAGGTCTAAACCAAGAGCAAATCAAAGCAGAAATAGAAAACCTAAGTAACAATTATTTCGCTGAACTCCAGTTAAAAAACTTAGAAAAAGTTTTAACACCGGAAAAACAAAAACAATATGAAACAAAGTTTGCGCAGCTGCAAACAAGATATGAGGAAGGAAAACTTTCACATGAAGAGTTGGATAAAGGAATCTCGCTCCTCGATGCAGAAATCTCGCAATCTTCAGTCACTAAGGAAAATGAAGTCAAGTTAGCCGAATTCAAGCAATCATTTCTTACTGTGGGACAAGATAATACTTTTGTTAAAAAACCTTACGTCTTAGACCCAAAACATTTTGGACCCATAAAGGTCATGGTGCCTTTAGATTTTGATCTTAAAAAATTTAAAAACCAAGATCCCTTATGCCTTGAGCAAGCTGGAATATCTCACGGCTCACAACTCGATCAATTAAATGAACAAATGAAATCTATAACAATAGATGGGGACAATAATAAGAAACCATTCATTAAAGAAATCTATTTTGCTTGGGGATACAATAGAAACTACCACTCAAATACAGATGTAAAGTTCACAACAGCGGACGGAACATTTACAGTCCATAATACAGTTGGAAAAGATAGACCAAGCCCTTTTGGTCTAAATGAATATTTCAACCCAAGCAATTTAAGCATCCCCCAGTACAACATGGAAATTGGTGTGATGTTCAATGAAAAATGGGGACTAGAGGCCAAACAAGATCACATGAAGCTCGTATTTGATAATTCCAGACCGTACGAAATTACTGGGGACTATAACCGACAGGTTGTTGTCACCAATGAGCATCCAACAAGTGAGTGGGATCAACAAATCCCGGTGGATTTCAGTGTGGCCAAAGCAAACAAGGACGCTACCTGGCTTAATTTTGAGCACTCAGATGGCTATAACTATGTCAGCTTAGGGGCGGTCTACAATCAAAGGCTTTATCAAACGAAGAAAGAGAAATTTAAAATTGATTCTCGCTTTGGGGCCGGAGCTGGACTCATGATTCCCAAAACCAAAGTCATGATGCACCAGGATCGTCAGTGGAATTGGGAAGGTTTAGATAATAAATTTCACATCGCTGGCGGTGGAGTTCATGCGGAAGCAAAACTCCGCTTCACATTTTGGAACTCTATCTTTCTTCAGGCAGCAGCCTATCGCTTCGATTCAATTCATGGGACAGATCGGATATGTCCACACCTTCAAACCCAAAAAGAAAAAGATTCCCAAAGGATGACATCAGGGTGATGAGTAGACTTTTTTTCCAATAGCGGTACTTAGTTTTTTTCGAAATTCACTAAATGGCTTTTTAGTTCGCTCATCTCCCATAAAAACCCGGTTAGACAAGAAAAGATAGAACGTTTCTGATTGAGGATCGATCCAAAGAGTAGTGCCGGTGTAACCCGTGTGCCCAAAAGAAACCCCCAAGGGGAAGACCTCACCTCTGGGTGCAGTTGAGAACTCACTGGTGAAATCCCACCCCAAGCCCCGAGGACCTGAGGCCGTGGTCATTTTAGAGACCGATTGTTTTGAAAGGATTCGCACGCCGTCCAATTCACCACCGCCCAAGATCATGCGTCCGAATCGTGATAAATCCTCCAAGTTGGAAAATAATCCGGCATTTCCAACGCTGGCGGGTAGAAAATGGAAAGCAGTGGGATCATGAACTTGGCAATTTCTGGCGACACTAGTAGGAGCACATCTAAGCAAGTTCGCGGTTGAAACTTTAAAAGAGGAATTAAGCATTTTGAGCGGAATGAAAATATTTTGGCTTGCAAAATCTGCTAACAGAATTCCAGAAACCATTTCCACCAAACGACCAAGGAGAATAAAACTCAAGTCTGAATAGACGGTTTTTGAAAGTGGCTTATAGTTGAGATCCTGCGAGCAGACTCTCTTAAGATAAGCATCCAAGGACTCTGCCTCTGAAACTTTTGCCCCAGAAGGAAGGCCAGAGCGATGGCGCATTAAATCTTCGATTGTCACAAGATCTTTATTCTCGCCGACAAATTCAGGAAAATATTTTGAAACCTTATCTGAAAGTGACAACTCCCCTCTCTCAACAAGTATCATGACAGCAGTTGTGGTCACCACGACCTTAGTCAGGGAAGCGATATCGTAGATTTTCCCAGCATCACTATCTCCGACAGAGTGTTGATTAAGTCCCACCTGAGTGCTACCCACGTAAAGGGATGCCCCAGAGAACAACTTATCAGAAAGACCGGCCTGAAGAATTGAATTCACATTGGCCCAATCACCTGCATGAGCAGAAGTGAGGGACAAAACTAAAAAGCAAAAAAAGAATTTCATGCATTATTCTACCCCGAAAAGTGGATCAGGGGAATCAGATTTTGTCCCTAGGAACTTGCCTTCATACTTAAAAAAGTGCCCGGAGCCGCTAGGGAAAAATTTCGAAATCTCCGGATAATTAGAATCAGGGATAGAGAAATTGGTAGATGATGAGAGATCAAGGAATCGATCATCTTTAGATAACTTTAAATTCATGGTATAAACGTCAACTGCGAATGCCCTGCCTACATGGGTAAAATTAAGGGGCAAAGAATATTCTGTTAATGGCTTAAGCACGATA
This sequence comes from Halobacteriovorax sp., assembly GCA_020048985.1. Lineage (GTDB taxonomy): Bacteria > Bdellovibrionota > Bacteriovoracia > Bacteriovoracales > Bacteriovoracaceae > Peredibacter. Next base: position 22,167 of record JAIFLR010000066.1, read on the forward strand.
TGCAAAGGCTTAAAATCCACAGCTGAAAGCCCTTTTAAGTCGGCCTCAATAACTAGAAAGACTGAGCCTTTAACAAGATAACGAAGTTGTTTTTCTTTTGGCATCATTTTAAGATTATTACTTTTCAACCACACGTCTAGTGCTGATGCAGTTGCTGAATTTGCATCCAGAATCTCAAGAGGTCTAACCTTGTAGCGACCAACTGTCTGTGCTTCATGAACTTTTATACCGGAAACGGAATTGAGCCCTTCTGACTTAGGGAGTGATCTCACACCATCTGCAGCAGGTGACGTGATTTGGTAAAGCTCTTTGAAGACTTGGGGTGAAACCTCTTCGTACTTAACAGGAACAGAAGGAAGTGGAAAAACCCAGGCCAGCCTTTCTGGTAGTTTCCCAGAACTTGAAAGATTTGTTTTGGCAATAATGTGAAAGCTCTCTTTTGAACCAAAAAGAAAAAACTCTTTTTTATGCTCAGTTACAGTACCCGCGTAATCATTAGGATAATGCAGGCATGCTGATGCGTTGAGAGAAAAGTACATTAAGCCAAACATAAGATATTTTTTCATTATTTGATTATGCACGTTTGTATTCAAACACACAACGCCACAAAAGGCAGTGAGCCGAGACGTTTGGAGATAAAACTGATCTAGTGCATTTGCTTTGGTTAGAAAATGACCGGAGCTTCAATAATCTTTTTCCTTTGGTAGGTTGAATGAAATTTGGCCAATACCCCTCTGATTTAATAAATGACGAACATGTTAACAGTGAAGTTCTGAGCATTGAGCGCCTTGAACTAGTTGCTATAGAACTCGCCCAGCGACTTAAAACTCATGCGAAACCGAGTAAAGGAATAAATCTTTTACCCCAGATGAAAAACTCATCTGAAAAACTGCTTGAAGCCTATCTTATACTGACTCAAGAAATGTCTAACCAAAACTTAACACCTGCTTCGGAGTGGTTTTTAGATAATTTTCACATCGTTGAAGATCAGCTAAGAAGCATTAAAAGAGACTTACCAAAAAACTTTTATGATGAGCTTCCAAAGATTTATGAGGGTGAGTTTGATGGGTATCCAAGAGTCTACGCAATTGCTAGCATTTTCGTCTTGAATACTGATGCCAGACTCGACCTTGAATCAATTAAGAAATTTGTTCGTGCCTTTCAAAAAAAGACTCCGCTAACAATCGGTGAATTATGGGCAACCGCCATAACTTTTAGAATCTCACTTATTAAACGACTGCAACCATTAGTTGAAGGAATCATTTCATCACAACGAAAAAGGGAAGAAGCAGATAATCTGGCAGATGAAATTTTAAAGATGGCGGCCAAGGCTGATACCAAACCTGAAGAACTTATTCTTTATCTGGCAAAAAGCTTGGGAGTGAAAGAAAAATACAAACGCCCCCTTATTGTTCAACTCATACAAAGATTACGAGACCAAGACCCGAGTATTTCAGGGACTTTCGATTGGCTTGAGAAGACATTGCAAGAGTGTCAAACAAGCTCGAGTGAGTTAATCCAAAACGAGCATTACCGTCAGGCCGCAACCCAGGTCACAATTGGCAACATCATCTCAAGCATGAGGCTGATTTCAAAAATTGACTGGCACGATTTCTTTGAAGACGTTAGCTTCATCGATCCCATATTATCTCAGGATCCTCCAGGCATTTATGACCTCATGGATAGGGCAACAAGAGATTCCTACCGAAAGGTGATTGAGAGAATTTCCAAAAGGACTCTTTTTTCAGAAACGCAAGTCGGTCTAAGGGCCGTTGAGTTAGCAAAAAATTTCAAATCGGATGTGGTCGCTGACAAACGCAAAAATCACGTTGGTTACTACCTTGTAGATCAAGGTGTCCTTGAGCTTGAAAATTCTCTTCAGTATAAATCTCCTTATAAAGAAAAAATCGTCCGATTCATTGATGATGACCCCACATTTATTTATTTTGGGACGCTCTTCATTCTCATGGTCTATTTTATTTCAACAATTTTAGTTTTATTTGATGCCCCCTACCAATCACCACTAAGAACATGGTCGATAATTTTTCTTGTTGTGATTCCTGTAAGTGATCTTTCATTAAGCATTCTTAACTTTGCTATCAGCCTTCTTAGAGTCCCAAAGAAGTTGCCACGAATGGAGACAGAAAAAGGTATAGACCCAAAAGAAAGCACAATGGTTGTGGTGCCCTGCCTGCTCTTAAGTCACTCAATTATCCATGAACTAATTAGCAACCTAGAAGTTCAATATCTGGCCAATCAAGACCCAAATATCTATTTCGCCATTCTCGGAGACCTCGGTGATGCTTCTGCTGAAATAACCGATCGAGATCAGGATTTGTTAACTCAAGCCTTTGAGGGCATTGAGGAATTAAATCGAAGGTATATTGGAGGTACAAGGCCGAAATTCTATCTTTTTCACCGTGCCCGACTCTACAATCCTTCGGAAGGGAAATGGATCTGCTGGGAGAGAAAAAGAGGCAAAATAGTAGAGTTCAATCGGCTCTTGAGAGGCGATCAATCAACAACCTACGTAAATCAGGATCTAGACCATGACTTTTTAAATAGTATCGTCAACGTCATTACTCTTGATGCAGATACGCAATTGCCCCTCCAGAACGCCCGGCGCTTAATCGGAACGATCTCTCATCCACTTAACGCCCCCGTATATTCAAAAAAAGAGAACCGTATAATTGCTGGATATGGAATACTTCAACCTCGCATAAGCGTATCCATCGTATCTGCATCGAAAACTCGTTTCTCTAGAATTTTTTCAGGTAATACGGGTATAGATCCCTACACAACAGCAGTTTCGGATGTGTATCAGGATTTATTCAACGAAGGGAGCTTTACGGGAAAAGGACTTTATGTTGTCGATGCCTTTGAGCAGGTTATGGGAGATCGAGTTCCAGAAAACTGTGTCCTCAGTCACGATCTTTTGGAAGGAAGTTATGCACGAGTTGGGCTGACTACAGATATTGAACTTATTGACGACTATCCATCCAACTTTGAAATCTACGCCAAAAGGATGCACCGCTGGACCAGAGGTGACTGGCAAATTTCACTTTGGCTCCTGCCCTTCGTTCCCAACAACAAAAATAAATGGGTTAGAAATAATCTCCCATTGATTGCTCGTTGGAAAATATTTGATAATCTACGCCGAAGCCTTCTGAGTCCATCAATTCTTTTATGGTTGGTTTTAAGTTGGACTGTCCTCGTTGGAAATCCATTTGCCTGGACAATAACAGTTCTTGTTGTGATGGGCTTTCCTGTATACGCCCCTTCAATAGGTGATATCCTAAAAAAGCATGACTGCAGCTGGAGAGAACACCTAAAAACGTGTTTGACAGCGGCGAAAAATCGAATAAGACAAGTAATTCTGATGTTAATCTTCATGCCATCAATGGCAGTTGATCAAGTTGACGCCATCACACGATCCCTCTATAGAATGATCATATCCAAAAAGAAACTTTTGGAATGGGTTACTTTCTCGCAGACTCAAACACTTGGAACATCGGAATTTGGATGGAAAGAAATACTATCAAATGGGCCAATGTTATCCGCCTTGAGTGCCATCTTTATTCTCATATTTCGACCAGAGAGTTTGCCCGTTGCCTCCCCCTTCCTCCTGGCATGGTCCTTATTGCCGCTAGCTTCAAGATGGACCAAAGACAAGGCCAAAGCTCAAATTAGTCCACTCAATAAGGATGAGATTAAACTCTACCGCCGTTATGCCAGGCTAACCTGGCACTTCTTTGAAACCTTCGCCAGGGCCGAGAACAATTGGCTGGCCCCCGACAACTTTCAAGAAGACCCAAAACCGATCATTGCCCACCGGACTTCTCCCACAAATATTGGTCTGCATTTGCTGGCAATCCTCTCCGCCTATGACCTAGGCCATATTGGTTTTAGAGAAATGGTTGCACTCCTTGAGGAAACACTCGCAACAGTTAAGAAGCTTGAACGAATGAACGGGCACTTTTTTAACTGGTATAACACTATAACTTTAACTCCCCTGCACCCTCGATATATTTCTTCCGTCGATAGTGGAAACCTTGCTGGACACCTGATGGTAGTCAAACAAGCTTGTTTGAAACTGAGTGAGGGGCCCTATATCAATCCTCATACTCAAGCAGGTATGCGTGATGGCTTAGATATTTTAACAACTGCAATACAGAAAAATCGTCTACAAGGGGTGACTCCCATTGAAGATGAGGTGCTAAGTAAAACACTCAAACTTATAGCGACTGTTAACTTAAATCTTGAGAAATGTGACTGTAGAAAAATAACTGGGGATCTTCAGGCAGCAAAAGAGTTACTCGTAACTCTCTCCCTACCAACCAATTCCGAAGTTATGAGTTGGATGAACAGTGTCTTATTTCAGGCATCTTCATTTCAGCATGATGAGCTAGAAAACCACACTGATCTGCCAGGGAGACTAAATTCAATCGCCACACAATGCCAGGAAATCTATCTTGCGATGGATTTTCGCTTTCTGTTCGATGAAGAACGAAAGATATTTGCCATTGGTTATAATGTAACAGATGGACGCAGAGATGATTCCTATTACGACCTTCTCGCATCAGAATCAAGATTAACAAGTTTTTTTGCCATTGCAAAAGGTGATGTCCCTGATGAACATTGGTTTCGACTAGGAAGACAACTCACTAACGTCGTAAATAGTCGGGCACTCATTTCTTGGAGTGCAACGATGTTTGAATACTTGATGCCCCTTTTAGTCATGAGACGGTATGAATCAACACTCCTAGATCAAACCTATGAATCAGTTGTACAGAGGCAGATTGAATATGGAAAACAGCGTAACATCCCTTGGGGCATATCCGAGGCAGGCTATAATGCCAGGGATTTAAATTTCAATTACCAATATGGTCCTTTTGGAATTCCAGGACTAGGGCTTAAGCGTGGACTCAGAGATGAGCTCGTTATTTCACCCTATTCAACTATGTTGGCGGCGATGATATCACCCCAGGAGTCACTCGAGAACCTTGTCACCTTAGAGAAAATGGACGTCTTAGGAAGTTATGGGTTTTATGAATCTATCGATTATACAACTGAGCGACTACCCAAAGATAAAAAATCCATCATCCTCAAATCATACATGGCCCACCATCAGGGAATGAGTTTAATTTCCATTAATAATCTTTTAAATAAATCAATTATGCAGCGTAGGTTTCACGAGGAGCCTAGGGTTAAAGCAGTACAACTTCTGCTTCAGGAGCGCATCCCTGCAGTGGCCCAAATAAGTAAGCCAAGAGCAGAAGAAACCCATATTGAGAGTTTTGCAAAATTCAGCGAAAGCTTCATCACTAGAATTTACACTGACCCATCACTGTCGACGCCTAGAACTCAAATCCTCTCGAATGGAAATTATTCAGTCATGATGTCAACGTCCGGCTCTGGCTTCTCTAAATGTGAGGAGCGCCTTGTATCCCGCTGGAAAGAAGATCCAACCCAGGATAACTGGGGTCAATATATTTACATTCAAAACGTAGACACACAAAAAACCTGGTCAGCAGGCTATCAGCCGATGGTTGGAAAAATCACAAAATATGAAACCCATTTCTCCGAGAACAAAATAGAAATCCTCCGTGAAGACAGCAACATTTCAACTCACACAGAAGTCATTGTTTCGACTGAAGATAACGTAGAAATGAGAAGATTAAGTCTTACAAATAATACTGACAAGACCATAGAATTAGAAATTACGAGCTACATGGAAGTGGTCTTAAGTAGAGCGAACGACGATAGTGCTCATCCTTCATTTAGCAACCTATTTGTTCAAACTGAGTACCTACCTGAAACACAATCCCTCCTTGCACACAGACGATTGAGGTCAAAACATGAAACTGAAGTTTGGGGTCTTCATCTTCTAACATTAGAGGGCGAAGGAGTTGGATCAATCCAGTATGAGACAGATCGAAGCAAATTCATAGGTCGAGGAAGAAATGTTAGTAATCCTTTGGTCATGACAAATGAGATAGATCTTTCAGGCACAGTCGGGGCAGTACTTGATCCTATATTTTCTTTAAGGCAGCGGATTAAAATCCAACCACAACAGACTTCAAGGTTAACATTTGCAACGGGGCTTGTTTATTCAAGAACAGAAGCATTGAGGGTTATTGAGAAATATCACGACCCCCATATCTTTCTAAGGCAGTTAAATCTTGGGTGGGTTAAAAATCAAATCGAACTTCGTCATTTAAATATCACCATGGAAAGCGCCCACCTCTATCAACGGCTTGCTGGTAGAATTCTTTATCTTGCCCCATATCTCAGAGCGCAGTCTGAAATTTTAATGTTGAATAAAAAAAATCAATCCGCACTTTGGGCCTATGGAATCAGTGGAGACCTGCCCATCCTTCTCACAAGAATTCAAGATGAGAAGGATATGGAAATGATCAGGCAACTCTTGCGAGGGCATGAATATTTGAGATTAAAGGGTCTAAAAATTGATCTCGTTATTTTAAATGAGCATCCAACTAGTTACATGCAACACCTGCAGGAAGAACTGATGAGACAGATTCTCATCAGTGGATTTCACTCACTCCTGGATAAGCCAGGGGGAATATTCATCAGAAAATCGGACCTGATTCCAGCTGAGGATCTGATTCTCATAAAATCTGTTGCTCGTGTCAGCTTATACGCCAATAAGGGCACACTATCTGATCAGCTGAGAAGAAGACCTCATGATCAGGAACTACCGGCACGATTTCGTCCTGTTGCACAAAAAAGAGATTTCGCACGGACACATTATCCACGAGTGGATTTAAAGTTTTTTAATAGTATTGGTGGTTTTACTCAAGAAGGCGATGAATACGTAATAACGCTAAAACCTGACCAATGGACACCTGCTCCTTGGATAAATGTGATTGCCAATAAAAAAGATTTTGGATTCATTGTTTCCGAATCTGGCCTAGGTTATACCTGGTCAGTTAACAGCCGTGAGAATCGTCTTTCTTCGTGGTCAAATGATCCAGTTTCGGACCCTACATCAGAGGCCATCTATGTGCGTGATGAAGAGAGCGGAGCTTTCTGGACTCCAACAGCACTACCAATGAGAGACTCAGGGGAATACCTCGTCAAACATGGACATGGGTATTCTGAGTTTCATCATGAAGCTTATGGTATCTCAAACAAAATGACAGTTTTCACACCGACTGAGGATTCAGTTAAAATCATTTCGCTCAAGATCAAAAACAATAGTCAAAGACCTAGAAAACTATCCATAACAAGTTATGTAGATTGGGTACTCGGTTTCTCAAGGGCACAGTCTCCACAAACATTAATAACCAAATGGGATTTAGAATCTCAATCCATTTTGGCCTCCAACACTTACAATAATGAGTTTTCCGAACGAGTCGCCTTTATTAGCAATAGTGGAGATAACGTTACCTTCACAGCTGACAGGAAAGAATTCATAGGCCGCAATGGCTCACTGGTCAAACCCGCTGCACTTTCAAGAAAACATTTGAGCTCAAAAACCGGTGGCGGTTTTGATTTATGTGGTGCTGTTCAATCCAGCGTGAACCTAAAGGATGGGGAAGAAAAAGAAATCATCATTCTTTTGGGACAAGGGTCCAATGCGGAAGAGGCAAAACATTTATCAACATTTTATAAAGATTCAAAAAATGTAGAAAATGCATTGATCGCCGTAAAGGAGTATTGGAAGGAAACTTTCAACACTATAAGAATTAAGACTCCAGATGCCTCTATGGATATGATCGTCAACAAATGGCTTCCCTACCAAACCCTGGCCTGCAGGATCTGGGCCCGCTCAGCTTTTTATCAATCAGGTGGTGCTTTTGGCTTCAGGGATCAGCTTCAAGACGTCATGGCAATGGTTTACTCCCACCCCGAAATTACGAGGGAGCAAATCAAGCTTGCAGCTTCAAGACAGTTCAAAGAAGGCGATGTTCAGCATTGGTGGCATCCCCCAACGGGTCGAGGCGTGCGTACAAGATTTTCAGACGATTTACTCTGGCTCCCCTTCGTCGTGAATTACTACGTTGAAGTAACTGGAGATACCTCAATTCTAGACGAAGTTGTACCCTTAATAGAAACCCCTCAGTTAACAGAAGGTCATGACGAAACTTATACCCAACCAGAAACCTCTAAGGAGACTGCAACGGTATTTGAACACTGCTGTCGAGCGCTGGATAGAAGTCTGAAAGTAGGAAACAACGGCCTTCCACTCATGGGATCGGGTGACTGGAATGATGGAATGAACCGAGTCGGGAATTTAGGTTTGGGCGAAAGTGTTTGGCTCGGATGGTTTCTGCTCAAAACACTTAGAGGATTTGTCCCTTTGTGCGATATCAAAAATGACATTGAACACTCAGAAAAATATATCGTACATATCGTGAAATTAAAAAACGCCATTGAAAGCAACGCCTGGGATGGACAGTGGTATCTTCGTGCCTATTTTGATAACGGTGACAAAATGGGATCACACTTAAGCGAAGAATGCAAAATCGATGCTATTGCTCAGTCTTGGTCTATTCTCTCTGGAGAAGGAAATCCGGGCAGAGGAAGAATGGCCCTTGAAGCCGTGAATAAATATCTTATCAATCGTGAAGACAAAATCATTAAACTTTTCACACCACCATTTGATAAGAGTCCAGCGGATCCCGGCTATATCAAAGGATATGTCCCAGGAGTTAGAGAAAACGGAGGGCAGTATACACATGCTGCAATCTGGACAATGATGGCCTATGCGGCCATCAAAGATGGAGAGACAGCTCATGAACTATTCTCTTTAATTAATCCAATCAATCGTTCTACCTCTTTGACAGGTGTTCAAAAGTATAAAGTTGAGCCCTACGTAATATCAGCAGACATCTATGGCGTGAACCCACATGTGGGCAGAGGTGGTTGGAGCTGGTACACAGGATCAGCGAGTTGGATGTATCGAAGTGCTATCGAATCAATTCTAGGCTTTAAGCTGCGAAACAATATATTAATGATTGAACCATGTATCCCTAAAGGATGGGATCAATTTGAAATTAGCTATATCAAAGGAAAATCAAAATATAATATCAGGGTCTTAAATAATCAAAACCTTAGTTCTGTAGAATTAGATGGGGTTCTCATCGAAAGCAAGGAGATCCCAATTAAAGATGATGGGAAAGAACATCAAGTGACAGTTAAACTTCAGTTAACTTGAAAAGTTATTAATCAGGCCAAGGAAGGCTTTGCCGTAATTATCAAGTTTATTTTGACCAACACCGTGAACCATTAAAAACTCTTCATCGTTTCGAGGAAGAAGTGAGCACATATCATGCAGAGATTTATCATTGAAAACGATATAGGAAGGGAGATTCTTTTCTTTGGCCAACTTATTACGAAGGCCCTTGAGAGCATTAAAAAGAGTATCCTGACCGTGACTAGACTCCCTGGACTTGGATGTTTTCTTTTTTGCTTTCTCGGAGAGAACGGAAAACTCCTGCTTCCGTAATTGAAGCTTAGCTTTTCCAGTCAATATTTCCAGGGATTTCTGATTAAGACCTAAACTGCGGTACTCCCAGTTTTTGATAAAAATAAAATTTAGATTAATTAATTGCCTTAAAACACTATTCCAGTGCTCCTTCGGCTTTGCTTTACCAATCCCATAGACTGATAAAGCATCATGTTTTTTCTCGGTAATTTTAGTGCTCTTGCTGCCGCGAATGACTTCAATAATATGCCCGGCACCAAATACCTGTTGAGTACGGTAGATAGTTGACATAATTTTCTGTGCATCCTCAGTCGCATCCCAAAGAACTGGCGGCTCCATACAAGAATCACAGTTCCCACAAGCTTCTTGATTTTCTTGACCAAAATAACGAAGGAGATAATTCCTCCGGCAAGATCCCGTCTCGCAAAGGGCAAGCATTGAGTCCAATTTATGACGAGCAACTTTTTTATAACTTTCATGGGCATCTGTTGTCTCAAGCATTTGAGACAACTTCACCACGTCCTGGAGACCATAAATCATCCACGCATTTGATGGTTTCCCGTCTCGTCCCGCTCTTCCTGTTTCTTGATAATAGCTCTCGATACTTTTTGGTAAGTCCAGGTGTGCGACAAATCGAACATCCGGTCTATCTATCCCCATTCCAAACGCAATGGTAGCAACCACAATAATTCTTTCTTCTGTATTAAAAAGACCCTGATTTTTTGCCCTTTCCTGTTGAGTGAGACCTGCATGATAAGGCACTGCAGGATAACCAAGCTTTCTTAAAGCAGCAGCAACTCGTTCAACTTTGTCGCGGGAGAGACAATAAACAATTCCTGTATCAAGAGCATGGTGGCCTTTGATAAACTCATTGAGTTGTTTCATCTCATCACTACGTTCCAAGATCATATATTTAATATTGGGGCGATCAAAAGATGAGACAAAGACTTCTGGGGAATTAAGTGAGAGCTGCTCAGAAATGTCGACTCTGGTTTTTGCGTCGGCAGTTGCTGTTAAGGCAATGACAGGAACACTGGGGAATTTTAATTTGAGTTCACCAAGTCGAGTATAATCTTTTCTGAATTCATGGCCCCACTGTGAGACACAGTGAGCTTCATCAATGGCAATGAGAGATATTTTGACTTGATCAAAAAATTCCGACAAATGAGGAGAAAGGATTCCTTCCGGAGAAACGTAGACAAGCTTTATCTTCCCTTGAAGTATTTTCCCTTTTGTTTTCTGGGCTTCGCTATAACTTAATGATGAATTTAAAAAAACGGCTTCAACGCCGTATTCTTTAAGGTTCATCACCTGATCTTGCATGAGGGAAATGAGTGGCGAAATAACTAAAGTGACGCCGTCTAAATATAAGGCCGGAATTTGATAACA